>JBGSRE010000781.1:0-21329 GCA_041737755.1 Oligoflexus sp. | reverse complement strand
ATGCCTCTTCTCGGGCGTTTTGGTAACAAAGCCGACGGCAGGATTCTATTGGCTTTCGGAATTTTCATGCTTACTGTTGGCCTGTATATGAATACACGTCTGTCCAACCAATCCGATTTTATGCAGATGGTAACACCAATTTTTATCCGTTCGTTGGGCCTAGGTTTCGTTTTTGTGCCTTTGAGTCTTATCGCTCTCTCTGATTTACCTGCACAGCAAAGGGGAAATGCTGCAGGGCTCTTCAATCTCACCCGAGAACTCGGTGGGTCGATAGGCACAGCTTGGGTCAGCACCTTTCTTAGCCGCTCTCAGTCCAAAGAGTATGCCTATCTTTCTCAAACAATCACCCCTTATTCCGAAGCCACAAGGCAAAGAATAGAAACCATGCAGCATGGTATCGGCACCAAGTTTCTTGATCCCGAGCATGGCGTCCTTGCCTTACTTCGGCTTAAGGTTACGGAGCAGAGTCTTATCAAGGCCTTTAATGCCAGTTTTCTTTATATCACCCTAGCTTTCGCAGCTACGCTATTCCTAGTCTTTTTCTTGCGTAAACCCTCTCTCACAGGAGCCCCAAACCATGATGTGCATTAAACCACAATACTTAATCTTGCTGGGTCTATATGGTGTGCCAGTCTCCTCCGTCTTTGCCTTTTCGGGTAGCTTAGAAATCGTAGGCAAGGGAGCCGGTCTTTCTCTCGCTCAAGCTATGAATCAGGCAGAGCGCGTGAGTTCGGCCCTCAAAGCTCAAGAAGCCGCTGTCACGGCAGCCGAAGCCCGCAGAAGCCAAGCCCTCGGGGCTATGGGACCAAGACTAAGCTTAGAAGCGCAAAGAGCATGGATAGACCCCAATTCCAACAAGCTCGCTGGCGAAACCTTGCCCAACGGGGTTCGTTACCCGGATGAAGTGAGTAACGCAGGCGTGCAGATCACACAGCCCATAACAGCTTGGTTCAGTTTGGATAACAAAGCCGACGCCGAACAGCACCTTTCCCTTGCGGCTAAAGCCGAGCGCGAAGCTGGAGGTCAGGATCTCAGAGCTAAAACGGCAGAAAATTTTTTGAAAGGTCTAAAGTCTATAAGGCTGCGCGAGGTCGCACGCCAATCGCTGACCGTTATCCAAAGACAAAAGAAAGATGCGCAGCTGCTGCAAAATCAAGGCAAACTCGCACCTTTAGATTTTTCTCGATTCGCTTTTGCTGAGTCCGAAGCCGTCACCCAGTTAGCTGAAGCAGAAGCACAGTTAGCGATCGCCGAACAGACTTTAAGGGAGCAATTGGACACTCCGGCTGGTCAAGCTCTGCAGCTAGAAGATGTCGACCCAAAGATATCCGAAGCAAATCGTAATCCCGCTTTAGCACGCCCAGAACTTAAAGGTGCAGAGCAAAAAGTCCAAGCCTACCGAAGCTATCAATCGGCCGCAAACATAGACTTTTACCCGAATATCAACGCATTTGCTCGGTTTGATCGGGATTTTGCGGCTAAAGATATCATCATCCCTCTTCCAGGCGCCCCAACTTACCCTAAAGAAGACTACCGTGATCGCTTCAGTTACGGCCTAACGCTCCAGTGGGTTTTGTGGGATGGCATGTCCCGCAGCGCTCGTGACCGAGAGCTAGCCGCAGAATCGGAAAGAGCATCAAGACAAAGTTTAGCGTTAGCATCGCAACTTCGGGTTGAAACAGCCCAGGCCTTAGCAGATTGGGAAAGGACCCAGCAAACCCTTCGCAATGCTGAATTATCTGCAAAGTTAAGCGAAGAGATTTTTCATGCTTTCACCACCAAGTTTAAAAGCGGGCTAGCCACTACCACCGATGTTTTGAGTGCCGAACGCGATTTGACCAGAGCTCGTGCCCAGCTGATAAGCTCAGGATACGATTTGCGCTTGGCCGCGATCCGTTTGAATCGGGCCCAAGGGCAGACCATCCTATAGCTTAGATTCCCGCGAAAAATTTGGCCGCTCCATAAATTTCACAGGCCTTTTGTTCTAAAAGTCGGATTATTGTTAGGCGACAATTAAATAAGGGGCCGAGGCTGCGGCAGAGGCGGAAAAATTCATCAAAAAGGCAGGCGGTTATTCAACCTGGGACCGCTTGGCAGAATACGTCTCCAAGGAATTAACCGGCAAAGAACAGTTTGTCGTCAATCGAAGGTTTGACGCTCCGATCGACATTGTCTATGAGATGTGGACCGACTCTAAACATTTCTCCCAGTGGACGTGGCCAGCAGGATCTTCTATTGAGTACCTTCACTGCGATGTTCGCCCAGAAGGCAAAGTCTTCGATTGCATGGATGCCAGAGGGAGAGTGAAGCTCTACGGTCTGGTTCACTATCACGAAATGCAAAGACCAAACCGATTCGTTTATTCACAGCAGTTCGTCGACAAGGACCAAAAGGTTTCCCGTCATCGCATAGCGCCGAAATGGCCCGAGACTATGCCGACGACAGTGACGTTTTCCGAAGAACTTGCTAGCAAAACCAGAGTGATCCCTGTTTGGGAGGTCTACGGCATGCTCACGGATGGTCTGAAGCTTACCTTAAATCAATGGAGTTTAAGAATAGAGAGCTATTGAACAAGCTCTCGGATATCGAAAAACTTTCGCTGGATGATCGGCAGGCGCTGCTAAGGATGATTGATGCGCTGATTGTGCAGCAGAAGGTGGAGTCGGCGGTTAAGAAGAAGTGACCATATTTTTCGAAAATGATACTGTTAGCAGATCAGCAGATTTCAATTGATTCTAGCATGCCTATTTTGTTGAATATGATAGTTACACTTCCCTGTGATGATTCAACGGTGATTACCTTGTTGGCAAATTCCGCATCCACTGAGCCAGTATCAGAAGGTTTGCCATCATCAAACAAGATTTCAAGAAAGGTACCTTCCCCGCTACCAGGTAAAGCATCTGACTGACCTCGTTCGACCAAAATGTGTCTAATTTCACTTACATGAATTGATGCCATTTTATTTACCTCATTTCAACGGAACAAATAATTCTTTATTGATAGCATTGGTGACTTGATTAGCGCGAATTGGCCCCACGGAAATAATCTTCATCGCGTCACCTGGAGTCGTGATTCTGATCATTTTCCAGCAATTTCCTGAATAACATTTATATTCCCTAGATTATCTGGTCTCATATCTAAATAGCAACTTGCTTGTGGGTTGTTTACCAGTTTCTGCAGATCAGAAGTAGATATTTTTCCTGCCAAATCACCCATCCTGGAATGTTCAAGCTGATTCAAAACTCTAGGTGCTATGTCGAATGTAGAAGATGTAAATTTTTGCGAGGCGCTTCGCTCAAAAGCACTGACGATAGAAGTTGCCAATGATTTTGCACCTGAAGCCACTGTGCCCATACCAAGTGTTGCAACACTGTCGAAAGCAACATCTGTTACAAAATCTCTACCAACAGCTCCCGAAGCTTTGTAGCCGTTAATTCCAGCCAATCCACTAAAAGAAGGATCGAGCCCTTGACTCTGTTGCCATGAATTATGATCGACGTATTCATATGCAGATGGCTCTACGAAACACGGGCAACTTCAATCACCCTCAGATATTGTTAAATGTCTGAAAGGCATTACAGCAAGAAAACTTCTTCAGGAGTTTCCCATAATCAAGAAAAAACTATGGGGCGGGCATCTTTGGAACCCAAGTTATTATATCGGCACGGTCGGCAATATGAGCAAGGATGTAGTTTTGCGTTATATACAGAATCAGAAATCTGAAGATAATAGGGAAGTAAACTTACCTACATTATAGACCCAAAGCCTTACATCCCCTCTTTGAAAAGAGGGGGATTTCGGCTAATTCATTCTAAACAAATTAAAGTAGATCACCATTGAACATGACAGAGGTATAGAATGACGTGAAAGTAGCCAGCGACGGTATGATTTATTTTACCGACGCTAGCCGTAAATATCCTTTGGATCAGTATCCATCGGACTTGCTAATGAATCCGAATCTTGTTTTTCGTTTTCGGCTGAAGACAATTCAAAATTTATGCTAGGATGGAGCCGAAAGTCGACTTTGATGAAATCTGCCTCGACTTGGATGCGACATTTTTCCTGTCAACATCATCACAGGGACAGACATGTGAGTCAATCAAGACAATACACAATTTTCTTGAGATCTTTTGCGATCAAGTGCTTGAAAACTGGCCTTCTTTCTAGCATCTTTCTCGCCAATTCGGCTTTCGCCGAGAGTGCCCATCAAGATCTCGTTATTAACAGCACCTACTACCCTCCTTATGTCATAGAAATAGCTGATAAATCACCTTCCGGTGTCAGCATTGATATTCTCCGAGAGGTTTTTGGATCGATGAATATCACCGTCAAGTTTAGGATAGCGCCTTATAAACGAACGGTAAGAAATTTCCTCAACAGTAGCGATACTCTTATGATGGGAATCTTCGAGGGCATTCCCAATTACAAGTCATTAGATCTAGCTGAAGTCTCATACATGTCATTTCCTACCACATATTTTTACAATGCTAAAATTCATCCTCAATATGCAAAGATCACAAGACTCGAACAAACTAAGGGCAAATCTGTTGCTATTATGGATGGTACAGAAATATACGAAAGCGTGATCTCACAGTCGGGTGGAATAGTCCAAAAGCTTAGTTCTCAAGACCAAGTATTGAAAATGGTTCTATTTGGGAGAACTGATTTTGCTCATACTGGGCTTTTAACAGGCCTAGACAGCCTGAATAAAATTGCTAACTTTCAAGATGTTCATGCCCTACCCTTCCATGTGACAGAAATTACGACTGGACTGGTCTTTCCAAAGGGGCTCTTCCCAATCAAAGATAAATTCTATAAGAAAATCAAACAATTCCATCAGAATGGCCGAATGCTTGAAATTTACAAAGCATCAATAAAAAATATTCCCTTGGCGAAAGCCGAGGACCTCATTCCACCAGAGATCGGCACGAGAATAAATACTGCAGTTCAATAGTTTCTGACGACGGTGTCCTGCCTCTGTAAAGTCCAGCTCCGCGACCGCTTGCCCGGTGTAAGCCATATCACCGAAATGAGCCCAGCTTGGATTGAATGGATTTGTCCAAATGTCTAAAGCCTGCCCAATATACCGAAATATCCAGCCTTTCAAGCTGAAATCACAAGGTTCTGGCTTCATAAAAAGGTGATTCTGCATGGGAGAATCAAGAAGATTGCGGCAATTTAAACAGAATATCGATCAATAGCTGAAAGTGGTGATGGGGGTTTGTATTTCCTACTCCCCGTTGCCGAAGCCCGACTCGAAACAAAACAAGAGGCCAGCGATATTGCATAGGCGTCGGCTATGGTGTACATGGCTAGCATGGCTTGTTAGAATCATGACCGCTCATTCGCGACTTTTCACTAAGTATCCATTGTTAATTTTACGGAGTCGCCTATGACATCAAACAATGAAGTTCCTCGACGTCTAGAGGTTTCAGGTAAATTCTTTACGATAGCTGGCGAACATCATCTGTTGCGAGGTTGTACCTATGGTTCCTTCGAGCCGGACAGTTTCGGGAAAGAATACATAAATGAAGGAATGCTTCATCAAGACTTTGCAGAAATGCAAAAGCAGGGTTTCAATTGTCTGCGCATACCCCATAGAATTCCCAGCCGGATGCTTTTGGATATAGCCCAGCAATACGATCTGAGAGTCATGATTTCATTGGGCTGTGAGCAATACATAGGCTACCTAGCCGACACCCAGAAAAAATTTGATATTTTCGGTCATATGAAACGTGAGGTGGACGCTGTCAAAGCTCACCCAGCAATTTTCTGCTATTCCCTTGGCAATGAGATGCAGCCTTCATTCGTCCGTTGGTTTGGGCCGCGAAAAATCGAAGCTTTTTTGCGAGATTTGACCACTCGACTCCGCGACTGGGATCCCTCTTGCCTTGTCACCTACGTAAACTTTCCTACTACCGAATATCTGCAGTTACCCTTTCTCGACTTTCTATCCTTTAACATTTATCTAGAAAATCGCGCTGAATACTCATCCTACCTGAGCCGCTTACAAAATATTGCGGGCGATCGTCCTCTTCTGCTAGCCGAAGTGGGAGTCGACAGCGAAAGCCGAGGCCTAGAAAAACAAGCAGAAGAATTGGCTTGGTTGATTGACGAATCTCTCAGGAGTGGATGCGCAGGCGTTTTTATTTTTTAATGGACCGACGAGTGGTATGTACGGCGTCCCATCACTGAATGGGCTTTTGGACTCACCAACTGGACGCGTCAGCCTAAGCCAGCTCTTTCAGTCGTTTCAGCGGCGTTCAAGCGTTATCCCTTTCGGCTCAAGGAAGAATGGCCATTCCTATCAGTGGTCATTTGTAGCTTCAATGGTTCAGCAACACTGCCTAAGGCCCTGGATGCTTTAACTCGCATGAATTATCCACGCTATGAAGTGATCGTCATTGATGATGGTTCAACAGATGCAACGCCAGTGATCGCCCAAAGCTATCCGGTTCGACTGATTTCAACTCCGAATCAAGGACTCAGTGCCGCGCGGAACTTAGGCTGGCAGACGGCGCAAGGTGAAATCATCGCCTATCTTGACGACGATGCTTTTCCTCCTGCAGATTGGTTGTTTTTCATCGCAATTGCCTTCGATTCACCTGAATGTGCTGCTGCAGGTGGTCCCAATTTCCCACCATTGGGGCGGAGCATTCAGGCCGATGCGATCGCTCTTGCACCGGGTGGACCAAAGGCTGTGCTGATTTCAGATATTGAGGCCGAGCATCTACCTAGTTGTAATCTTTGCATACGTCGCCGAGTCCTCGAAGAGCTTGGCGGCTTTGATCCAAGATTCCGAGCGGCAGGCGACGATGTCGATATATGCTGGCGAATTCTTGATCGTGGCTGGTCGATCCGTTACCATGCCTCGGCTTTTGTCTGGCATTATGCTCGTTCGACGATCAAGGCGCTTTGGAAACAACAAGCGGGTTATGGTAAAGCAGAAGCCCTTTTGCAAAGTAAATGGCCTGAGAAATACAACGAGACAGGACAAGCATCTTGGCGAGGTCGTATCTATGGATCGGCCGTCATGAAGCCCTTATTCGTTCGATCTCGAGTTTATCATGGCGAATGGGGGCAAGCCCCGTTTCAGGCCTTAGCTTGGAATTCTGCAGGTTTTTTAGCTAACTCGACCTTGATGCCCGAGATTTATTTGTTGATTGGCTTGTCTTTCATCCTTGGTTTAGGTGGATTCCTCTGGTTTCCGCTTTTCATATTTACCGGATTCAGCCTGCTCAGTCTTGCTGCTTTGCTCTATAATATCCTGGCTCATGTTCGCCAAACTCAGTTCCAGCTCTCATCATTTGCAGCTACCCATGCTCGTACCCTCGCCTCTGTCACAGCTTTCGTCTATATTTTGCAGCCTTTGGCTAGGCTTTATGGACGGGTCCGCTACCGGGTAGTTCCCTGGTGGAACAAGGATTTCTCGTTTTTTTGGCCTTGGGTTTCGGGCCTATCACATTGGAGCGAAGCCCCGCTTGGTCCGGATCAGCGTCTGCTTTATATGGAACGCAAAATTCAAAAGACCGGCTTCTTCGACCGCCGCAGCGGACACTTCGACCGCTGGGATCTGCAAGTGAAAGGCGGCCTTTTCGGCAAAGCTCGTATTTATTTCGCTTGTGAAAGTCATGGCTCATCGCAGATGCTCAGAGCCAGCATCATTCCTTTTGTGCGGAAGCGAGCGCTGGTCCTGCTCGCAATGTTTTTACTCTCCGGTTTGTTAGCTTGGAAAAATGGAGCTTATGCAGCGGCTACGCTATTCTTGGGTTTTTTCGCAGTCATTCTGGCTTTAAGCATGATAAACTGCGCGCTGGCCTGTGGTGTTTCGAGACAAGCTGTGCGGGAGTCTTTTCTATGCAAGTTGACATAAAACGCCGGAAGAACCTTGATATTCTTATGCGGCTCTTCGCTCTTACCAAACACTACTGGCCAGCTTATCTCCTGCTATTTTCCTGCAGTTTTTTTGCAGCGCCCTTGGCCTTGCTTGCGCCTTTACCACTTTCGATCATTGCTGACTTCGTGCTAGGAGACAAGCCGATCGCCGGCACTTGGTTGGCAAAGCTCCCGCTACTCGTTGACTCGAATCAAGATATTTTGGTTTTTGCCATCCTGCTGCTGCTGCTTACTTCGCTCCTTCAGCAATGTGACAGCTATGGCAACTGGCTTTTGCAGACCTATGTAGGTGACCGTGTCTCGATAAATCTAAAGAAAAAATTCCTCGACCATCTGCTTCGCCTTCCCATCAGTCAGCATCGGTCAACTCATTCCACGGATTACCTCTATCGCATGCAAAATGATATACCCTCACTTATGTATGTGCCGATCCAGTGGATCATCATGATGAATGCAAGCATCAGTGTGGCAGTCATGATCTACGTCATAGCTCAACTCAATGGCAAGATTGCCTTGCTAGCGCTGGTCGTCTTACCTCTTATTTATCTCCTTTTGAAAGTCTATGAACCCAGAGCTCGGAAGAGTTGGGCCCAATTCAAAGAGATGGAATCTCATCAGTTTGGCTTTCTCAAGGAAACGCTGGCTGTCGTATTGCCTTTGAAAGCCTATGGCATGGAATCATTGCGCAGCGGAGAAGCGAATCGACTTGGGCTGCAGTTATTGCTGCAGCAAATGCGAGCAATTGGTGTCGAATCTGTGTTTGGTGCCAGTATTGCTTTGCTATTGGCCACGGGTTCCGCCTTGGTTCTCTACCAAGGGACAGCAGATGTTTTGCAACAAGAGCTGAGTCTTGGACAGCTGATTTTAATCATGGGTTATCTGTCCCAACTCTATAAGCCGCTGGAAACTCTGGCTAAGAAGTCGGCAAGCATGCAGTCAGCATTCGCTAGCGCTGACCGCGTGTTGGGCGTCCTCGACCTGCCAGTGGATCCGCTCTATACAAGCCCGAATCGGCAGCTTGCCAAAGGAGAAACTCAAGGTGCTATAAGCATGCGTCTTGTGACTTTCGCCTATGACAACGGCTTGCCAATTTTTAATGGACTTAACCTCGAAATTGCTCCAGGAACCATGCTGGGTATCACTGGTCCTTCTGGGGTTGGAAAGTCGACCCTTCTGCATCTGGTCTGCGGTATTGCTAAGCCCGTGGAGGGCGAGATTCTTATTGATGGCATACCGATCCAGGACTTGGGTGCAGAGCAGCTGAGCCAGCTCATCTCAGTGGTATTTCAAGACAGCTTGCTCGTCTCGGGAACGATTCGCGATAATATTACCTTCGGACTCGCAGGGATCGCAGAGTCGGCGATTGAACAATCTTGCCGTGACGCCTATGCCCACGATTTTATCCATCGATTGCCTCTCGGCTATCAAACTCAGGTGGGCGAAGGTGGAACAAAGCTATCCGGTGGCGAAAGGCAAAGGATTGCTCTAGCTCGAGCATTTCTACGCAATAGTCCGATCCTCTTGCTCGACGAACCTACAAGTTCAGTTGATCAAGACAGTGAGCAAGCGATCGTCGCTGCGCTCCATAAATTGGTCCAAGGGCGAACCACTCTCTTCGTCTCCCATCGACCAGAAAGCTTGCTTAACTGCACAGCTATGCTGGCTCTAAAAAATCCTAAATTGCCTACTTAAGCCGATTACAAGCTAAAGCTATGTGCAATGGGATAGAGTCCAATGCACACCACTCAAATCATCTGTTTGACAAATGTTCTTTGGTCGAAATCAAGACACAACCATCAGCAAACCCCAGTCTGGGTTCCATCTGTGGCTGTTTTTTTCGTTCGGCTTGCAAACGCAGAAAAACTCTTATATTATTGTAGCTTACAATTTACTTTTTAGAGGTATGAATCAAGATGAAGAGAATTTTTTTACCCTTGTTCGTCGGCACTCTATTGTCAGGTTGCATTGGTTTAGGCAGCGTTTCAGTGAGTGAAGTAGTTGCAGGCAGCGATGCCAAAGCAAGTATCACAGCCGAGTCTTCGGGCATGGGCTTTCTTGCTTTGACAGTTCCATCGGAAGACCTTGAACGTGATGTGATCAAGAAATTGGCTGCACAGGGCGCAACAAAGAACGTCAGCACACGCCTTACGATGAGAAACTTCGTCATCGTTCAGCTCTATTCGGTCACGGCTGTCGGGCAAAAATAGTACCCAAGAAACAACGTAAACCTTGCGCCTGTTATTCTTCCCAGGGGCACTAAACATGCCCCGTCGATGAAATGATGTCCAGGGCCTAAGTTTTAACTTACTTGGAAGGTGTAATATCTTTGGTGACAAATGTTCGAGTTGAAGGATCAGAGATCACCGATTGTTTCACCGTCGCAAAATCAATCTTCTTCAGGTCAATCTTGTTGACTTGTCGGCTGTGCATGGAATGGAAATAATAAACCCGATTCGTCAAATCAGAAACTGAAGTTACTTGAGTTGCCCCTACAATGTCTTTTGGAATTGACTTCGGCTCAACTTGTGCCCCCAGAGGAATATTAAAACTATCCAGAATTCGGAAGGCTTCGCTTACCGCATCCGTACTGCTTTCGAGCGGACGACAACTAGCGGTTAAAGCGGCCGCACGGATAAATCGAGATGGGGGAGTGTAGTCTCCAGGAAGTCCGATCATCCCGGAACCTCCGCCGAAAGGGGACAGATTCATGTTGTCAATTTTAACAGTCGGGCTTTGGGTTGGTGAAAGCCGAACAAAGTTTCGCATGTTGGTCAGATGCCAATCATAAGTAGGGGAATTGGTGATGACACCTAGGAAAGAATCGTAGATTTTGACCTTTCCGCCCTCTACCATTTCAATGACAATGCTCTTTCCACTTGGATCACTAATTTTCCAATGGAAGGGAAGAGGTGCTCCACCAAATCTCTTGTCTTCAACATTAACAATATTCACCTTAGCAAAATTTTCTCTTACCTCTTCAACAGTTTTAAACGAGGAAAGAAGCCATTGCATGGAATCGCCGACACTGAATGAATTGCTAGCTTCCTTGGCCTTGTAATTCTTGTATTCAGCAAATCCAGGCAGGTAATACAAGCCAACATAGAGACCGTGCTCATTCATGCCATCAGGACCAAAAGGCTCACCGTAGGCCATTAATGATATAAAACCGTTTTTACCAACCCACTTCTTGCCATTTTCTCCCTCGGGGGTTAAGCCAACAAACTTTTTACCTCTTGGAACAACGACGACTCGATCGTGAGTTGCGTCGCTCAACGCCCATTCAACCGTCCGTGCCACAACCGCAGTTCCATCTTCTGCCCGAAGCGAAATACCTGTGCAGGCATAAACATTATAGGTCGCTGTCGCAACCACCAAACAAGTCATCAAATTTATAATCTTCATTTAACTCCTCTCAAAATCACAAAAATTAGAAACATGTAAAGATCGAGCGGTACGGTCTTATGCTGGTGTTGTTACATACGATCTAGCAGATGGATTTTCAATAAACTTATGGGCGCCATACCCGACGAAAAACGGCTATGCCAAATGATTCTAAAAATCCACGAAGCGCTTGATCGGCAAAGCCATCGGATCTCATGAAGAGCTGATCAAAATCAATATTGATGAAAGTGCCGCCTGCACCAAAGGAATCAATGGCTATAATTTGCAGGACCGGAGGCCCATCAAGCATGCTTTGTCGAGGCACGTTGGGCTTCAAGAGTTTTCGAAGATTCGTCGAGTTGAATGGGTGAGCTTGATTCGAAAACGGCAGATCCGAGCAGAAGCTAAAACTTCTACTGAGATGTTCTTTTCCATGGCCGCATGAGCACCGCTACTTCAGACAATTTTCCGTTCCGAGTTTGCCACAGCAACAAAATCAAACAGCCACTCGGCGGGCTCTGATAGGCCCGTAAACCGAGTGCCGCGATAAATTAAGATAACGATATTATTCAATTGTCGTCATCGTCGTCGTCTTCAAATACCTCGTCGAGTGATTCATCATCGGATTCCTCGTCATCGTCATCGACCAGATCATCATCGTCGTCGGCATAGTCGACGTCATCTTCGGTTGCGGCAACTACCGCCACTTCCTCGTGATCCTCTTCATTGGCTTCACGCCAATCCTCTTCCTCGTCCTGGTCCATTTCTTCCGATGCATATTCATCGGCAAGGTCTTCGAAACGGGTTTCCAACCAGTCCTTGGCATCGTCCTCGGACTCAAAGCCCGCCTTCATGATTTTTCCGGTTTCAATGTTATAGACTTTCCACAACAACGCTGGTTCTCCAATCAATTATGAGAAAGAGTGGATTGCTGGGGAGACTTCCCAAAAAAAAGGGAAGAATCCACTTCGAATCTTAGCATAGGCGGCCATCGCTTGGGGACGGGGGGCCCGGAATGAAATTATTCCGCCCTTGAACCCGGATTGCCAAGACCTTATCCTGCGGAGAACGACTTTTCTCTCTGGCACGCCAAAGCTGCCTTTTGATCTGGACTCGCCTCCGAATCTTTAGTAAACCAAGTCTCGCTACAAATTCAAGAGGTAGGACCAATTATGGTTTGGATAGCAGCATTGGCGTTGGCCGCCATGGACGCCCAGCTTATGCCGAGAAATAAACTTAGCTGTGATCTTGCGTCCTTTATTGGCGGTGGATCCAGTTCCGAGGGCAATCTGGACTCACTGGACGGCCTGAACTTAGGTTGCAATGTTGTGCTCTATGACCAAGGCACATGGACCATTGGCCCCCGAGTGGAATTCGCCGAGCAACGCTGGTCGGTTTTTAAAACGAATAACGACGCTACCACGCTTATCAGCTACCAGGCACGGACCGTGGGTTTAGGTCTATACGGCGACTACAGTCTTTCCAAGGTCTGGCGGCTTGGCTACACCTTTAACTTCGGTATGGGGCAGGGTAGCCAGCAACAAAACCTTTCGACTGCAACGAGTTCGCTGAATCTTCGCTATTCAGCAATGGCGCAACGGGATTTTCGCCATGAGTTCACTGTGAGCCGACAGGTGAATTCGAGACTGGCCCTGCTTGCCGGCCTCCAATTCAACTCGGCTCAACAATCCTGGGACGCCAATGCCGGAACCTTGGCTCAAGAAAACGTCGCCGCCGGCAATAAATTGACTCTGACCAGTGGCACCAGTTCGGAGCTGGAGCAGAGCTTGAAACAGTCCTCATCCTATCAGGTGATAAGCATCAAACTCGGCGTCCAGATGAACTTTGATGCCTCACCGCTGCCTTGAACCAAGGGCGGTCATGCTGCCAGACCTGTCTCCTCACTTCCCGCAATCATCCACAGGAATAAGCCTAGCCATTTGGCAGATAGCCTCCCACTCATCTTTTTCAATAGGTTGGATGGACAGCCGTTGACCTCTCTGGAGAAGGGCCATGCCGGCGAGCAAAGGTTCCTCGCGGAGCCTTTTCAAAGTAATCGCTGGCTCGAAAGTGGCCAGCGCTTCCACATCGACCATGACCCAGCGGGAAGCTCCCGCTTTGGCGGATTTGGGATCGAAATAAGGCGAGTCCGGAATCAAAGCCGTGGGATCGGGATGGGCAGCTTTAACAACACGCGCAATACCGACAATGGCGGGTTCTGCGGTGCTGCTGTGATAAATAAAGACCTGCTGGTCTTCGCTAAAATCATCTCGCATAAAATTTCGCGCCTGATAATTCCGCACGCCCTCCCAGGACTCCCGACGTTGGGGCCTTGTGACAAGGTCTTGCCAGGCAAAGGTTTCCGGTTCTGTCTTCATAAGCCAATATTTAGCGGTCAAAACCAATTTCCTCCTCGATGCTGCAAAAAGGCGTCTACCCGACGGCTCAAAAATCGGATAAACCTTTTCCCTGCAGCTTGCAAGATATTCGTGCTTCCCCGCCGCTGTGAGTGGCCTGGACGATAAGGATTGTGCTCCTGATGAGTAAACAACGCCTGTTTATCATAGATACCATGGCAATGGCCTTCCGATCTTTTTATGCCATTCGTGCCCTTTCCACCAAAAGTGGTCAGCCTGTCAATTCTGTGTATGGCTGTCTCCTCTTCATGTGGAGTCTGATTGAAAAAGAACGGCCTGATTATTTGGTTTTTGCTACGGACAGCAAGGAACAAACCTTTCGCCATAAACTTTATGAAGCCTATAAAGCCAATAGGTCCGAGATGCCCGAGGAATTGGCTTCGCAGATTCCCCTGCTCTTTGAACTCTTCGCAGCTTTGCAGGCTCCCGTTTTAAAAGAACCGGGACTGGAAGCCGATGACTTGATCGGCTCCATCGTTACCCATTTTGCGTCTCCCGAGCTGCACTGCTACATCGTCTCTGGCGATAAGGATTTCATGCAGCTCGTTGGCCCGAATGTCAGCCTTTATCAACCAAAAAAGGGCGCTGACAGCGTGATCATCGAGCCGCAGGGGGTGTTTGAAAAATTCGGCTGTCGGCCTGATCAGGTGGTCGATATACTGGCCCTTATGGGCGATAGTTCCGATAACGTTCCAGGTGTGCGAGGCATTGGTGACAAGGGCGCGGCTAAGCTTATTCA
The DNA here is from genome assembly GCA_041737755.1 of Oligoflexus sp. Taxonomy (GTDB): domain Bacteria; phylum Bdellovibrionota_B; class Oligoflexia; order Oligoflexales; family Oligoflexaceae; genus Oligoflexus. The sequence continues at coordinate 6,896 of JBGSRE010000781.1, read as the reverse complement.
GGAATTCCATTCGCTGGACGGTATCTATCAAAATCTCGATAAAATCACCAATAACCGGCTGAAGCAGAGTTTGGAAGGCAATAAAGAACTCGCTTATCTGTCCAAACAATTGGTCAGTATTCACTGCGAATACCCGATGCCTCATGAGCTTCAGCAATTGCGTTGCCAGCTGGACGTGGCCTTGGCTAACCCTGAATTGTTAGCTCGCCTTGAACAATGGGAATTCAAAACATTTGCCGAAAAAGTCCGCAAAAAGCTCAAGGATATGCCCAGCTCGGGTCAACTCACAGACGCCCAGGCCGCGGCCAAAGCCTCCCACGATTATCAGCTCGTTCGCACCGATGCTGAACTGAATAATTTGCTCGAGATCATGGGCAACGCCGATATCATCGCCTTTGATACGGAAACGACGGGCCTTGACCGGATTGCGGACGTGCCCATTGGAGTCAGTTTCGCCATTGATGCCGGCGAGGCATTCTATGTTCCCTTGCATGAAAGCCATCGTTTGCAGCCCGAAGCTCAGGTCAAGGACACCATCGCCAAAATCTTGGGGCTGAAGGGCGTATTGAAGGTAGGGCATAATCAAAAATTCGATTTGCAAATGCTTCGCAACATCGGCATCGAGGTCCTTGGGCCTTTAGCTGATACGATGATGGCTGCCTATTTGATCGACGCCACAGAACGCAGTCATAGCCTTGATGAATGCTGTTTGCGTTTCCTACAGTATCGCAAAATTCCCACGACTGAACTGCTCGACAAACAGGGCACGATGCTGAGTGCCCCCCTCGAAAAATTAAACGAATATGCCTGTGAAGATGCTGACTATACGCTCCGCCTTTTTAAAGAGATGCGACCCAAACTCGAGGCGATGGAATTGCTGCCGGTTTTTGAAGGCATTGAAATGCCGCTGGTGCCGATTTTGGCCGCCATGGAACAGACCGGCATTCACGTTGATGTCGATATCCTCAGTGAGATTTCCAATCGACTCGCCGAGCAAGCGAGCGAACTGGAAAAAGCCATTTATCAAGAAGCTGGGGAAACTTTTAACATCAACTCGCCCAAACAGCTGCAGACCATTCTGTTCGAGAAATTGAAAATCCATGAGCAGCTTGGCCTCAAGCGATTGAAAAAAACCAAAACGGGTTACTCCACGGATGTCTCGGTTTTGGAGCAAATGGAAGGCCATCCCCTGGGCAAGGCTTTGTTGAGTTATCGAACTGTGAGCAAGTTAAAAAACACTTATGTCGATAGTTTGCCTCAGCTCATTCACAAGCAAACGGCAAGGCTGCATACGAATTTCCATCAGACCGGCACAGCCACTGGCCGTTTGTCCTCGTCTGAACCGAATATGCAGAATATTCCAATTCGATCGGAAGCTGGTCGCGAAATTCGTAAGGCCTTCTGCGCCAACCATGCCGATGGAGTTATCGTGTCGGCCGACTATTCCCAGATCGAATTGCGCATCCTGGCCGCTTTGGCTGGCGATGAAAACTTGAAAGACGCCTTTAGCCAGGGTCTCGATATTCATACCGCTACGGCCTCAAAGATCCTCGGCGTGCCTGCCGAGCAAGTAGACGGCAACCAGCGTTCGCAGGCCAAAGCGATCAACTTTGGTATTATTTATGGTATGGGCCCCCAGCGCCTCGCCCGGGAGACCGGTGTGACCATGAAAGAGGCCAAGGAATTTATTGATCGATATTTTACCAGTTATCCAGGCATTCGGAGTTATATTGAAGGTTCTATACAATTCGCCCGGGAGCATGAGTATACTCGGACGATAAGCGGACGACGGCGCCCACTGAAGGAAATTAATAGCAGCCAAGACGGAGGGGGATTGGCAAACGCGCAAAACATCGCGGTCAATTCACCGGTTCAGGGCAGTGCTGCGGATCTTATTAAAAAGGCGATGATTGAGGTCCAAAAGAAACTGGATGAATCGCCATACCATGCTAAAATGCTGCTTCAGGTTCACGATGAACTGGTTTTTGATTGTCCCCGAAGCGAAGTCGAGCCCGTCATGCTCCTGATTAAGAACGCAATGGAGCATGCCATGGATCTTGGCGTACCCTTAAAAGTAGAAGTCGGATTTGGCGATAACTGGCTAGAGGCGCACTAAAGATGGCTGAACAAGAGAAGTTGGCAGAGCAGGAAACAAGATCACGCGGTGACAATCTTAAAGTTATGGGACTTCTGGAGCACGTGGACGAACTTCGTTCACGAATCTTCAAATCCGTCATAGCTATCGTGATCCTGTTTGGTATCTCATTCGCTTTTTCCGAGGAAATTTTGAATTTCCTCAAGCAGCCGCTGGTCCGAGCCTTGCCAAAAGGCGCCAATGCCCTGCACTTTACTGGCCCCATGGATGTATTCATGGCCCAGTGCAAGCTTTCTCTTTTTGTTTCCATGGTGGTGGGTTGTCCGATCTGGCTTTATCAACTCTGGCGCTTTGTTGAGCCTGCGCTTTATCCTCATGAAAAAAAATATGCTCTGCCCTTTTTGATGTCAGCCGTATTACTGTTCGCCACTGGAATTATATTCTGTTTCGAGTTGATGATTCCTTGGTCTCTGACCTACTTGATTGGCCTTGGCTCGACAGTGGCTACTCCGATCATTACTATCAGTGACTATATGTCTTTGCTGACGCTTTTGATGCTCGGTTTTGGTTTGATTTTTGAGACACCAATCATCCTGATCGTTCTTTCCATGGTGGGTGTGATCAGCGCCGAGACCTTGCGGACTAATAGAAGAATAGTGATCGTCGCCATCTTTATCATGGCGGCTGTCATTACTCCAACACCGGATCCGGTCGGACAGCTGATCATGGCGTTGCCTATGTACTTTCTTTATGAGATCTCGATCTTTATCATCCAAATTATCGATAAAAAACGTAATGCAGTATCACGCTGAAGCCTTAATAAAAAAAATCTTTAGATCCTCCCGAAGAGTACTAGGGGGCGTTTGGATCCTATTGCTCTCGCCCTGGTGTTGGGCGGCAACCAATGTCACCATCGCATCCCCTCCCGAAGCATTCACACCGCGTGAAAACGCCTGGAGCATTGGCACCAGTTTACGGCAGCTCAACATCAGCTCCAGTCAAGACTACAAACTCAATACCATCGCTCCTTATCTCGATATCGGTCGAGGCTGGATCCATGCCAACTGGTGGAGCAGTATTGAACTCAATCTGATCCTTGGACCAAATGGCAAGCGGCTTCCGGAAAGCCCCCCTTTGGACTTCACTGGCAATGGCTTGCGGATGCGCATGGGTCATAGCTTGCCCGGTCGTCCCTTAAGGCAAGCGGAAGGGGATTGGGGTGCTGAAATCGGTCTGGAATACAATGAGTGGATCGCCCGCTCCTACCGCGATGAAACTCTAGCGGATGGCCAGATTTCCAAAAGTTGGGTCGTCCGCAGTCGCTGGATTTTTATCCAACCGGCGGTCTTTTATAGTCTGTGGCGCCCGGCGCGACCGCAAGGCAACAAACCGGAGTGGCTCACCACACGCGTCGAAGGCATGGTCATCAGTCTGGGCATGAGTGTGCCTATTCAATCGCAAGTCCAGGTGAGTTACTCGAAAGACAACGAGAAGCAGAGCCTCAATGACAATTGGCGAGGCTCACTCGCCTTTTTATCCATTACATCCTGGCTCGGTATCTAAGAGCAAAGCCTCCCTGTGACCAGCCATGAAATTCAGTTGCTCCTGATGGGTCCTGTCTGCCATAAATCACGTGAATGTTTGGTCAACATGGGAGGTTTTCTGTGAAAGCTTGGCGTTGCGCTCTATGGAGTGCCCTGTTTGGCTTTGCTGGATCTGCGCAAGCGGTTTTGCAAAAGAGTGATGTCGAGGTTCTGCAACTAAAGAATGGCATGAAGGTCTTGCTGCTTGAGGATCACTCGATACCCAACGCAAATATGTATACGTTCTGGAAAGTTGGCTCACGCAATGAAGTCCCAGGAATCACCGGTCTTTCGCATTTCTTTGAACATATGATGTTCAACGGTTCGAAAAACTTTCCGCCGGGTTCTTTCGATAGAGTGATGGAAGCTGCGGGCGGATCCAACAATGCCTATACTACGGAAAACGTAACGGTCTACACCAATTGGTTCACGGCCTCGGCGATGAAAACTATTTTTGATCTAGAAGCGGATCGTATTGCCTCCTTGCAGATTGATGACAAAAAAATCGAAAGCGAGCGCGGCGTCGTGTTATCGGAACGATCCACAGGCCTCGAAAATGATCCCTGGGAAAAGCTCTATGAAACGGTGAAAAGCTCAGCTTTTCTCGCCCATCCCTATGCTTGGCCCGTCATCGGCTTTGAATCCGACATCAAGGCCTGGACCAAAGATGATCTGACTCAATACTTCAAGACCTACTATAATCCATCAAACGCGGTGATGGTCATCAGCGGCGACATCAAGATCGATGAAGTGAAAAAGCAGTTAGCAGAAAAAATTGAAGTCATTGCTCGCGATGGAAAGGTGCCAGTGGTCCGAACCAAAGAACCGCCTCAGGCCGGCGAAAAGCGAGTTTTCATCACCAAAGAAACCAGTAGCGCCGCCCAGGTGATGGTGGCCTATCATGTGCCTGAAACCAAGCATCCTGATTTTTATGCTCTCGATCTGCTCACAGAAATTCTGGTCGGTGGACCGTCTTCGCGCTTGCATAAACTGCTGGTGGACGACAAACGGCTAGCAGCCAATGTCGCGGCCGATCTACCGCTGGCCTTCGATCCAACTCTTTTCGCTATTTTTGTTTCGGGAATGGAAGGCAAAGACGCTCGGACTATGGAAAAAGTTCTGCTTCAAGAAATTGAAAACATGAAGAAAAAATCGGTGACAGCACGAGAACTGCAAAAAGCCAAGAACAAAAAAGTGGTCGACATCTATCGTCGCATGGAAACGATCAACGGCAAAAGCGAACTTCTGGGCAACTATGAAGTCTTTCATGGCGGTTATGACAAACTTTTCGAAGCCACGGGTGCCTATGAAAAGGTAAGTCCTGCCGATATCACGCGAGTTCTTACGACTTACTTCATCAAAAGCAACCGCACCGTCGGTGTCCAGGATAGTCACGAACCAGCCGACTTTAGCCACTGAAAGGCGCCTCCATGAAAAACGTTCAAGCAGCCATATTGCTGATATTCAGTGCTCTTTTGCTCACTCTAAGCCCTCATCTGCGGGCGGAAGCGTTTAAACTTCCGACCTATGAAACCTATGTCCTGCCCAATGGCCTGAAAGTTTATTTGATGCCACAGAAGGAAGTTCCTCTGCTGCATGTGACGGTGGCTATCCAATCGGGAAGTGCTGCGGATGGCAATCAGTATGGACTGGCTGCACTCACCGGCGATGCCTTGACTCTAGGAACGAAGAACTTCAGTAAAGTGCAGTTGGAAGAGCTCATGGATTTCCACGGCGCCTCCTTGGGAACGGCCGTCAATCAGGATCTTTCTTTAGTGGAATTGTCACTGGCCAAGAAAGATGCCGAACAGCTGCTTCCGGTCTTTGCTGAACTTGTCACGGCCCCGACTTTTCCCGATAAAGAGTTGACCAAGCTTCGGGAACGGACAGTATCGGAACTGAAAAAGGCTAAGGAAAGCCCCAATCAAGTGGCTGATCAATTTTTCAATCGTTTGGTCTTTGACAAGCACCCTTATGGACATCCCATCCTGGGCACACCGAAAAGCATAAGCAAACTGGAAAGAGCCAAGCTCCAGCAGTTTCATGCAGCCTTTTATCGTCCTCAACTGGCGGCGATCAGCCTCGTTGGTGATATGGATATCCCAGCCATGAAACAGCTGATCGAAAAGAATTTTGCTGCCTGGGCAGCGGGAGCAGCTCAGCCTCGCCCGAAACCCATGAGCGATCCGATGCAGGATAAGCCCAGCGCCAGTCGAGTCCTGCTCGTCAACAAAGGCGACTCGCGCGAGACCACTTTTCGTATCGGCGGACTTGGTATCAAACGCGATGACAAAGATTGGGTTGGCATTCAGGTTGTGAATACTATCTTGGGTGGACGATTTACTTCGCTGCTCAACGAAGAGCTGCGGATCAAGACCGGCCTTACCTATGGCGCGCGAAGCCGCTTCGATGCCTTTAAAAATGCCGGAACTTTTGCCATTTCATCCTTCACAGCAACGGAAAACACCGAAAAAACACTGGAATTGGCTGTAAAAACCTACTCCAGCTTTGTTGAGACAGGTGTCGATGAAGTGACTTTGGAATCGGCCAAGGCCTATGTGAAAGGGCAATTTCCACCGCGCTATGAGACTTTAGATGCCCTGAGCAATCTCTTGGTGCAAATGTGGGCCTACGATTTATCGGATGCCGTTATCAATAAGTTCGAAGCCGACGTCAATAGCCTCACCATCGCCCGGGCCAACGAACTAATCAAAACCCATTTTCCAGCCGAAAATATGGAAATTCTCTTGATCGGCCAGGCTTCGAAGATTCAGGATATCGCGAAAAAATATGGTCGGGTGATTCGCACAGAAATCGGAGCCGCCCAGGAAGGCCAGCTTTAAGTTGAATTTCTCTTGCAAAAAACTCAAGGAGAAAAAAGCGCAGTGGATATGACAAGTGATCGCCCCCTGCGCTCTTTTCTTTTTATGCTCATGGCTCAGTTTTGTTTTAGCTGCAATATTCTTTTAATTCGCATGACTGAACGAGCGGAATCAGCGGCAAGCGGGATGCCATTTAAATTAAGTCCCTGGGAACCCATGGTGCTGCGTTCCATCGCTCTTGCCACTCTTTGCATGGTGCTCTTGCGCCGTCATCCCGGAGAGAAACTCACAGCCAAAGAAAATTTTTGGTTATGGGCTCGCGGCACTGCTGGAGTTCTGAGCCTGACGGCCTATTACTATGGGGTGCTGCATATCCCCTTGGGCATGGCCTCTCTC
>JBGSRE010000768.1:0-2058 GCA_041737755.1 Oligoflexus sp. | reverse complement strand
TCGACACCCAGTGTGAGAAAGGACATCCACCCTGCCGCGCGCATCGCCAGCACCAGACAGGAGATGAAGACAGGCCGTTTGACGGAAAGGGATGCTAAATTCATACCGCATCTCCGAAGGATTTAAGTTTGGCGATGATACTTAAAATGTCGGCCTTGGCTTTGATAGCCCCCAGCTGGGCATTGGCATAGTCCTGCTCGAAAAGCAGAATCTGATAGGTCGTGGTGCGGCCGCGTTCCAGGCGATTCTTCTCGTATTCCAATTTCTGTTTCTGGGCGCTTTCAATTTCGTTGGCCAGCTGCAAGCGGATTTTAGCATCGCTCAACTGTCGAAGCAGTTCATCCCATTCCTGACGAGCATGGAATTCCTTCTGCTCACGATCCATCCGCGCCGACTCACTGGCTTTGATCAAACCGTTGCGCTCTCGATTGATCAAATCCCGATCCAAAGGCGCTGAGAATTTTATGCCGACAGTGAGAGTCGGCTGGTCCGACTTTAAGGACTCGGATGCCGCCTTGTTGATGGTATCTTCACGGGAATTCATCGCATACATGCCAAACAAGGCTAGTTCGGGTTTAAACTTTTCCCGCGAAGCCTGGACTTCGCTTTCAGCAACTATTTCCATGGCCTTGGCCACCTCAATATCAAGCCTGCGAACGGTCCCCACCGCCATCGACATATCGCTCAGCATCCGACTGCTAATCGGCATCACATCGGCTTCCAGGCTATCGCCTTTCACCGCGCGCAGAGTATTGAAGTTGCGCTGCATGGCGATGCGATCGCGCATGGCCAGTTCCAGCTCAAATCGCCGAGCTTTGACGCCAGCCTCGGCCTGCAGAAGATCGGCACGATCGGTCAACGACATCCTGACTCTTCTTTCCACCCATTCACGAATCTTTTGGAAACGGACCAGAGCCGCTTCCTGAGTGCGCACGGCATCGGTTTGCAAGGCCAGCTGCCAGTAAACGAACTCGGCCTGGGCAAGCAGCGCCTTGGCCCGATACTGTTCGCCTTGTCTTTGGGCGGAGAGCTTGGCTTGAGTAGACTCACGGGTAATCGTATACTCACGGCCTAACCAGTTTTTCCAGAGCGGCTGCACCAAATCCAACTGGGTTCGTCCTTCGGTAAACTTTTTTGAACTCTCCTCGTTCAAGGCAACAGCCAAGGGATTGACCACGCCTGGAGCAAGCAGGAGCGGCAGGTTATCACGCGTGATATCGACTTGATTGATGTTAAAGGATAGCTGCGATTGCAGACCAAAACTCCAGATTTTTTGGACCCCAAGACTCAACACTTTAGCTTCCGTCTTGTCACCAGACAGAAAGGAGCTGGCCGGCTTTTCATCGATCTGCCGGGCCACCTGAGCAAACACCTGAGGGCTGGTGATGAGATCCGTGGAATTTTCCCTTTGTCGCGTCGCTTCGATCGTGGCGTTGGCGCTTTTTAAGGTCTGATTGCCGCTCCGCACTTGATTCAAGTATTCTTCTAGAGTGAGGGTGCGGGCTGCTGCCGATCCGCTTGATAGCGTGGCAATCAATAGGACCAAACTTGAATGATTGGGTCGACCCCAAGCATTCTTCAGGTTCTTTTCACGCACCCACTTTACCTTGAACATGACCGCCTCCAGAGACTCATAGCTTGCGAAGTATCCGCAGTCCTTGCGGAACGGAATCCAAGTCCGGCTGTCGGATGACGACTCCGCGTTCGGGGAGTTCTAATTTCTCCCGATAACTTAACGGAATGTGAGAGCGAGACTTGAGTGGATTCACCGAGGCGGATGATTCTTGCATATTTTTTGCACAGGCGATCAAGCCAAAGCCGCCTCAGTGAATTCTTGGTCTTTTGACAAGTCTTGCTCCTTATGAGAGCATGCCGGGGCACCTAGAAAATGCTGGAGGAGGAATTTCTTTTGGACCATCACCCCGGATTTCTAAAACTGGTGGAGCAGGCACAGGAGGACGTACGTGAGATCGAGATCGAGCAAGTGCATCATATGCTACAGTCAAAAAATGATTTCATCCTGATCGACTGCCGAGAGGAGTCTGAGTGGCAAGCGGG
>JBGSRE010000753.1:0-2213 GCA_041737755.1 Oligoflexus sp. | reverse complement strand
CTTATGCCGTGACGTTGCACAAGTTCCTGGCTATCGGAGTTGCGGGTGGCTGCGATATCGACTGTTTCGATGATAGCTTGCGACTGGCTACTTTTGATCGGCAGACTATCGCGAATAAGGCTATGCATCCGGTAGACCGACACAAACTCTTCGGTAATGCTATAGACTTCAGAAGCCGGCGCTGAATGCGCTGGAGCCTGCTCATGCCCTCTATTAGTCCTTAAGACTTTGCGATTCTAAACGCGTCTTATTGAGTCGAATTTTCTGTTGAACCAATCGGCGAGTTATCTCATGGTTTGGTCCACTGGATTCTTTTAGAATCTGCAAAGTTCGCTGATATACCTCGTCTGCTTCAGCGAATCGACCGGCTTGCAGAAGGATGTCGCCATAGCTACTGTAAACTATGGGTTCGCCCAGCTCACTGATGAAGGTATCCGTTTCGGCGAAGAGTATGGCCTCATCAAACTTGCTATTTTTAATCAGCAGAAGAAAATAAATAGCCTTTTGACTTGGCGTGCTAACCAGCGTTTCAAGTTCGGAACGCACTTCTTCTAAATTCAATGAGTCTTGTTGTTCAGCAAGAAATTTAAGAGCGGTGGTGAAGTCGAGTTCATCCATTCGAACTCTATCAAAGAATTCATCCAGCTTGGTGATGGCAGGCCTTAAGCTTGCATCTTCCGGGATAGATTTGGACCCACTCACTGATCGAGACGGGTCAGATTCGGAAAAGTCGCGAGTTGCTGATGGCGTCGTTGTCTGGGTCTCGGTTCGATACCTTTCTGCAATTTTCTGCTGAGCTCCCATTGGGCTTTTGTTCATGAAATAAAAGCCCAATATGATGAGCAAAGGCAGGCTGAATAGAATCCACCGAGCCTGGGAATTCAAACCCAAAGGGCGATGCAATTGTTTCAAATTTGCTTGCTTGGGCTGCATGTTAGTCTTTCGTTCTTGGTTCGCTGGAGCCGAGCAGAAGACCTCATTCTTAGCAGAGGGACGAGATTCATGTCAAGTTGGCATTATTTAGCGGCGTTGAAAGTCTTGGTTTTATTTAATATAATAATATCAGCTTGTTACGGCCAAATCGATGCACGTCATAATGATATTCAATGACAGATGACGAAGATTGCCCGGCAATGAATCTCTAAGATTGCTGGAAATTTAAGTTAAAATTCCCGCTGCAGATCGCCTGCCTCGGGAACTCTTGGTCTTTGAATGGCTTGTTTAGAAACTGTCCCTTAGTCCTGCTAACACATAGGTGAAGGGAGCATTCCAATTGATCGCAACTTCATTGGATGCATAGCTTTGCTGCTGATCGGCATAACAGTAAGGTCCCTGACGATTCAGGGGATACTTCACGCTAGCTTTATCGTTCAATTGACTATTCGGTCCACCCACCAAAAAGCCAGGTATGGGCAGCTCGATCGCATCCCCACCGCTTGGACGATGATGGGGGGCCATCGCTGTGTTCTGGCCGAAACCGGTCACGAACGAAAGACTATGGATGTTCCGCCCCAGAAAATAATGCAGGATATCCTGCGCTGCCTGGCGATATTCGACCCGACCTGTACTGCGGTATGCGTAGAGCGCGATCATGCCCTGACTAGCAAGACCACCATTGGAGCCCCAAATAAAGTCTTTGTCACTGTAGGCAATCGCAAAGGGATTCTTTAGCGATTGCGCGATGATTTCATCGGCATAGGCAAGCAACTCTTGATGGATATGCCTTTGGACTGCAGGTGACCAGCCGGCTGCACTGGATGCACTCAGGAATGCTAGGCCTTCTAGGTTGGACCACCAGAGTGGTTCAGGGCGTTTCGAACGAGCTGACATCTGGATGAGACGCGATTCTGCTTGCTGCCTATAAATTGGCTTCTCGCTTGCACGTGCCAGCTCCACTGCAGCCCAAAGAAATTCGTCATCCATACTGCTGTCGCCATAACCGCCAGTGCCTCCGGTCGGGTCCGTATCAGGCGCCAGGATAGCCGGAAACTTGCTGGCCCAGTTATAGGCTCGCTCAGCGGCTTGCAATAAGGCAGCTGCATAGAGCGGATCTATGCTTTGGTAGATACGGCTGGCTTGAGCCGCTGTCGCGGCAAAGTTTAATGTTGATGCTGTGGTCTTGCCGGTAATATAGCGGACGCCGCGATCCTCATGCGGAAGGACAAAACCTGGCCATGCGAGAGGACCAACCTTAAAGAAAACTCCACCGTCGT
>JBGSRE010000752.1:0-15476 GCA_041737755.1 Oligoflexus sp. | reverse complement strand
CGGGCGTTCTTTGACATCGAATCTGGCCCAACTTGTTGCTCACATTCGCGACCAGAGTTCCCCGAGATGATTTTCGATCGGCGTTCCACTCAGAGCGAGGCGCCATTGGGCAGGCAATTCCCCTGTTGATCCTGCTGCTTTTGTTCGGCACGTCCCTTGGCCATTTCTCATACTCCTTGTGCAGCGGAATTCCGCTTCCAGGGATCATCGGATCCCATGCAGAGGAGTTGAGAGAGACGTCCTTACAGTTGGGTAAGGAAAGGCATGTTTAGGGGAATGCAGGCGAAACAGGCAGCGGACCATGGCTCGTAAGAGTGCGGCAGGTTAATGTTTCCGCCACTTTAAGGTAGGTTTCAGCCAGCGAAACCAAGCGAGTCACTGGTACCGTGGGGACGGTGCCTTGGCCGCTGAAACCCTGCTCCAGGAGATAACGGCGAACGTTTTCTTTATCGAGCATCTCTGGGGCGTCACCGCGGGCCAGATTGCTTTGGTAATTCGACTCTTTCCAGAGTCGGGAAGAATCGGGAGTGTGAATTTCATCAATCACTCGGATGACACCGCCTGCATCTCGGCCGAATTCATATTTAGTGTCGACCAAGATCCAGCCTTTTTCCGCATATTTTTCCTGACCAAAGCGGAAAAGATCCAACGCCATACCAGAGATTTGTTGCCACTCTTGTTTGGTGCATACACCTTGCGCTACCAATTCTTCGGGTGTGGCATCTTCATCATGCTCAAAAGCGGCGGCTTTGGTGGTTGGTGTAATGATCGCTAGTGGCAGGGGACGATAGGCTTCTAAACCCTCGGGCAGTTTCACTCCACAGAATTCCCGAATGCCTTTTTGGTAGGCACGCATCATACTTCCGGCCATGTAACCGCGGACCACTACCTCCACTTTGTAGGGAGTGCAGGCCACACAACGCAGGACCCGCTCATGAGGTCGGTCGAGATAATGGGTCGGCACGATATCAGCCACGGCTTCCAGCCAAAATTGGGAAATTTCTGCCAACAAAGAACCCTTGTAGGGAACCATTCCCACAAAGCGATCAAAGGCGGAAAGACGATCCGTATGATAGATGTAGAGCTCTTGCTCGGTTCGAATAAGTTCCCGCACTTTGCCGGCATAAACCTGCAGATTTTTGGCTTCGAACTGCTTTTTCTCGCGCTCGGAAAAGCCTCTGTAAGCATGTTCGGTTACGGCTCGGTCGGGGTCGCTGCTATGAGCGATTTCTTTGAGCAATTCGCGAATGGGCTTCACGGCTGTGTCTCCTATATTCGGGGCAGGATACCTAAAGGATGGCCTTTTGTAGGTTTTAAGCCAGAGTTTGTCCAGAAATTTGTTGGCGAGGAGTGGGCCCTCATTAAATCCATGCAAGCAGCGAATTTAACAAGTATTGAAATATGCCAATCAGGCTTTTAAGATTTTCGGACTCCAGAATTATTGCGATTTATCGTAATCAAAAGGCCTATGGAAATGCATACGGTGAGCATGGCCGAACTGCCAAAAGAAAAGAACGGCAGCGGAATTCCTACCACTGGAAAAATCCCCATGACCATCGCAATATTGATTGAGAATTCCAAAAAGAGAAGGGCGCCAACACCAATGGCCAGAAGGCCGGCAAAGGTATCTTTGCAGTGTCTCGCGATATCCAGCGCAATATATGTCAACAGGCCGAAGGCGGTAAAGACCAGCACACTGCCCCAGAATCCATGCTCTTCGGAAAACACCGAAAAGATAAAGTCGGTATGGCGTTCGGGAAGAAAACGCAGATGAGCCTGAGTGCCCTGCATGAATCCCTTGCCAAATAAGCCGCCACTGCCGACCGCGATCAGCGACTGCAAGGCGTGATAGCCGGTGTTTTGTGGATCCAGGTTGGGATTGAGCAGGTTGAGAACTCGCAGTTTCTGATAGGGCATGAGCAGCGTGTTCCAACCAACGGCAGCCACGAAGGGCATGGCGAGCAAAACCACCGCTATCGAACGCAAATCAACGCGAATAAAAGCGAATTGGCAAACTGCGATCAGAATACACATGCCGGCGGTGCCGAAATCAGGTTGGGCAAAGATAAGCGAAAAAATAAGGCCAAGCACTGCCAGCAGCGGCATAAGATCGCGAAGGCGATAAGGGGAGTCCTGACGATTGGACGAGAAAAAGCGAGCCATCAGCAGGGCAGTCGCCAATTTAGCAAATTCAGAGGGCTGAAAACCAATGGGACCCAATGAAATCCAGCGCTGGGATCCGCCTGCAATCCGACCGCTAAAAAGCACGACTATAAGCAAGAGGCAGATTAAGGCCACAAACCAGTAGGTATAAGCCGCGACGCTTTTGATAGAAATGATCCAGCCAAACAGCAGAAAAGAGCTGAGAGTCACGATAAGGTTTCGGGTCTGAGACCAAAAAAATCCTGCACCTACGCTGGCACTATAGAGATTGATCAAGCCAATACTCAGCAGTCCCACGAACAGGAGACAAAGCAGGGTCACTTGCGGACTGCTGGGCTTTTTAAGATCGCCTTCGGGAAGAAGGAAGACTCCGTCAGAATGTTTTCGCTTTGTTCTCATGAATATGGGCCTCGGCTTCAGGTTTTTTATCCAAGGGGAGAGAGTCTTTATTAGCCGCAGCTAAAGCCTCTTTTTCACGCTTCAGTCGCCAATAAGCTGCAATAATCTTTCCAGCGACAGGTGCTGCGGAACGTCCACCCCCACCGACGGTATCGTTCTGGCTTACAATGGCGACGGCAATTTCGGCATTTTCGACCGGTGAAAAGGCAGCAAACATTGCATGTTCTTTCCAGTTCATGGAAACATCCGCCTGGTTGCGGTTTTTCTTTAAGCTGACAACTTGCACGGAACCGGTTTTCCCCGCCACCGTCGTGCCAGGCACGTTGGCATTCTTACCTGTTCCTTTAGGATCCATAACCACTGCCATCAGCGTGTTGCGTACAACTTGAAAGGTCTCTGGTGAAATTTCCTTAATTTTTTTGATCATTTCAGGCTGATGTTCGAACACTGTTTCCCCGACATGATTGGTCACGCGATTCACTAGGAAGGGGCGCAAGACCTTGCCGCCATTGGCGATGGAAGCATAGAGACTCGCCATTTGCATAGGTGTCATGAGATTGTAACCCTGGCCGATGGAAACGTTGGGCGTATCTCCCGCCGCCCATGGAAAGCGATGGACTAGCATTTTCCAGGCTGAAGTGGGAATTAAACCTGGTCTTTCCATATTCAACTTAATATTAAGGGACTGGCCCAGACCAAAGGCCTTTGCATAGCGTGCAATTCGATCGACACCAAGTTCGACCCCTACCTGATAGAAAAAAACGTCACAGGACTTCATCATCGCCGCTAGCAGATTCACGGTGCCATGACCACGTCGTTCGTGGCAATAAAAGCGACGATTTCCCAGGGTGAAGTAACCCGGACAATGATAGGTCTTGTTCTGATCGATCACATGTTCTTCCAAAGCAGCCATGGCGATCACCGGCTTGTACACTGAGCCGGGAGGAAATTCTCCACCGGTTGTTTTATCGAGGAGAGGCTTGAATGGGTTTTCTATCAGTTGACGCCAATCTTCACCCGATAATCCGGTTTGCATCGCCCGAGGGTCAAAGCCCGGTTCACTGATAGCCGCAAGAATTTCACCGTTCTGCGGATTCAGCACCACCACGGCACCATTTTTACCTGCAAAAGCATCCTTAGTAGCCTTTTGCAATTCCTTGTCGATGGTCAACTCCAAATCGGAGCCGGGGACGGCCGCGACGCTGGGATATTGCCAGCCGTTCTCTTCAAAGGACTGGGTCTGACGGCCAAAGGCATCGACTTGAATCAGGCGATAGCCACGATGACCCCGCAGATATTCTTCCCAGCGAAATTCAATACCCTGTTTGCCGACCAAATCGCCCAAGAGATAAGGATTTTCGGGAGTCTTCTGGTTGAGATTTTCCATGGCCTTGGGATCAATCTCGCGAAGATAGCCGATCATATGCGGAGGGATGTTTGGTCCGTAGTCGCGGCGTGGAGAAACGCGAACTTCAATACCAGGCAGAAAGATTTTATTGGCTTCAATAATGGAGACTTCATGTTGGGACATGTTGCGTTTTAAAGTAATGGGTAAAAACTTGGGTTGGCCTTGAGCCATTTCCAAGCGGCCTTCGAAGCGACTGGGAGCCACATGCAGAAGTCGAGCGAGGATTTTAAAAGTGGTGTCGCGATCCTGAACATACTGAGGAATAAACACCAAATCAAAGAACGGTGAGTTACCCAATATAACTTCGCCATGGCGGTCGTAAATAATGCCTCGAGGCGCAGGAATTTCGATCCGGCGGACCCGGTTCCGTTCTGAAACATCTTTATAGTAATCACCTTTATAGATCTGAACATACCAGAGGCGGAACAGCAGACCGCTAATGACGGCAAGAACCAGAATACTCGCCCACATAAATCGGGATTCGATCAGTAAGCTTTCTTGTTTATGGATACGGGTCATTGCGGTACTGGCTCCTCAGCATCAATGGTCATCCACTCTCGGGAAAGATACATGCCGAAGCTGATGGTCACCAGAAAACGAATGATCTGCTGCGCAATATAAAAGGGTTGGGTCAACGATGCCGTTTGCAGAAAATTGATGACAAAAACCTCGAATAGCATAACCCAAAGAGCGGCCAGTGCGTAAGAAACGAGCCATGGTGTTTTATAACGCCAGGACAAAGCCGGTCGGACGAGAATGATGACATTGGCTAAAATCCAGTAGGCGCAGATATAGAGGCCAGCGGGAACTGCCAGTCGGGTTTCCAGGGTAATGGCTCCGACCACGGCAAGAATGGTGGCCTGCCAGTGTCTTTGCCTTATAAAAGTGATGACCAACCAGGGAGTGATCAAATCCAGGTAGCCAAGCGATCCAAAGAGATAAGGCAGGATGGTGAGCTGAATAAAGCATATCACCAGGAGAAAGAGCAGATCCTTAGCAAAACTTCCCGAATTCGGCCTCAGCCGCCATGTTTTGGAGCCCCGACGCATCCGGGTGAAAATGTCGCGACGTTCAAGGATGTCCCTCATTAGCCACCCTTTTGCTCATCAAATGGTTTATCGAGCCAGGATTCGCCGGCAGTTTCGATGATCTTCTGCAATTCCTGGTCATGATTTTCCAGCACAATCACTTCTTCAATACGGTCAAAATCGGTCCAGGGTTCCACGGTGATTGTCTGCGAGATGTTATCGGACTCATAGCTAATTCGCACGACTTTACCAACCGGTAGACCTTTCGCAAATCCACCGATGATGCCAGATGTGATGAGAGTGTCCCCAATACGAACTTCCGCGCGTCGATTCAGCTTTAAGAGACAATGCGTATCCGCACCTTTCAAAACGCCTCGAACACGCGTTCTTTGCAGCAGGACATCCAGATTAAAGTTAGCATCGATCAAGAGATGCACGTCGGCAAACTTTTGTCCGGTGCGAATGACCCGACCGACGACACCTTCGGCCGTTACAACCGGCATGCCGATTTTTACGCCATCGCGTTTGCCTTTGCTGATCCGCAAGGTCTTGAAACTCGGATAGCTTCTGGCGCCAATGACTTCCGCTACCAGATGCGCACCCTGAAAATGCTGAGTGAAACCCAAAAGATTGCGCAGTCGGGTAATTTCCTGAAACTTGTCTTCGTAGTCTAAGAGCTTGGTTTTTAACAGAGCGACGTCGGACTTGAGATGGGTGTTGTCTTTAGAAACACCCGTCAAGGCGAAATAATGATTCCATACGCGACCGACAAAGCCAGTGCCGCTATGCCACACATACTCAAATGGATAGAGAATTTCTTGGGTAAGAAGAGTCAGTTGCGAACCTGAGGTCCATGGCCTTAAGGTCGAGGAAAAGAATACAAATGGCGACAGAAGAGATGCCACCAGGACTAACCGCCAAAAAACTCTGGCTCTGCTTTTCGCCATGGGCACAAACTCCAGTCAATACCACCGCGGTTGCAGTAGAAAACAGGCGGGAAAGGAAAAGCTCAAAAGACGGTCCCGATGAGGAGACCGTCTGAGCCTGAAGACCCTCAACATGGGTCCAGCCCAGCAATCAACGCAAGGCTACATTACTCAAGATATCAATTTGATCCAGAGCTTTACCACTCCCCAGAACCACAGCTGTGAGCGGATCTTCGGCGATCATAATGGGCAAACCGGTTTCTTCGCGCAGCAGGATGTCGAGATTTTTAATCAAGGCTCCGCCGCCCGCCAGAACGATTCCTTTATCGACAATGTCAGCAGCCAACTCAGGAGGGGTTTTTTCCAAGGCGATTCGAACTGTTTCCACAATGGTGTTCACAGGTTCGGCAATCGCTTCGCGAATTTCCTCGGACGCCACTTCAATGGTCTTGGGAATACCTGCAACCAAGTCACGACCCTTGACATGCATAGTCTGAATTTCATCATCAGGATAGGCCGTACCGATGGCGATTTTAATCTGCTCAGCGGTGCGCTCACCAATGAGCAGGTTGTATTTACGTTTCAGGTAGTTAACGATGGCTTCATCCATTTTATCACCACCGACTCGCACCGATTTCGAGTACACGATGCCGGCCAGTGAAATGACCGCAACTTCAGTCGTGCCACCGCCGATATCGACGATCATGTTGCCGCTTGGTTCGGATATAGGCAGTCCTGCACCAATCGCCGCAGCCATCGGTTCCTCGATCAAGTGAACTTCACGAGCACCAGCTGATTCCGCTGATTCTTTTACGGCGCGCTTTTCCACTTCCGTAATGCCGTAAGGAACGCAGATGATGATACGTGGCTTCACCATAGTCCGGCGATTGTGGGCTCGCTCGATGAAGTAACGCAGCATGGCTTCGGTAATTTCGAAGTCTGCAATCACACCGTCTTTCATGGGACGGACAGCGACAATGGATCCGGGCGTCCGGCCCAGCATATCCTTAGCTTCTTTGCCCACTGCCAGTATCTTTTTGCCTCCGCGAACGTCTCTTTGCACAGCGACGACGGAAGGCTCGTTAGTGACGATGCCTTTTCCTTTGACATAAACAAGAGTGTTGGCGGTTCCCAAGTCGATAGCCAAATCATTAGAGAACATTCCTGCCAACCAGTCGAATATCATCCCCTATCTCCTGTTTCCAATAAACGATTTCTGTCTGCAGCTTATTATTAAAGCACGTTCTTGCGCATCCTCCAAACAAAGAGTGGTCCCGACCTGAATATTTTCGAGATCTCCTGGAAGCCCGACCTGTCTTCGTGCCGAGACGTTTGCAAGGGCCCGAGGATCTGCCGTAGCTTTGGCCAGTGGATAGGCAGTGGGCATGAAGCCACAAAATCCTTGCAATCCATCTTAACTGGTCTCTCTGTCTGTGGTAATGGTAGTAGCTTAGTTTGTGCGCATGGGTAAATTGCGCCAAAAAGTACAAAACCATATCTCAGCGCTGGGGAAAAAGGGGTCTAGGATGCTTAAGTGGAGAAGAACGAAGGAGCTTGACGCCAAGTCTATGGCAAGGTCCTGGCAATCTTACGCCGTTTTGATTTTGGCCATGGGTGCCATGCTGTTCTTTGGTGTTTGTCAGCCTACCGACAAGAGCGGACCCGTCATGCCCACCGGCGCTGCAGCAACAGTCGATGGAGTCAAAATCAGTTCGCTTGAATTCCGTCGGGCCCATAATAACATGTCAAGCCAGTATCAACAGCAGTTCCGTGATCAATTTGATCCGGTCGCCTTGGGCCTATCCCAGCGCGTGATGGACAGCCTTGTAGATTCGACTCTCCTCTATTTAGAGGCGACCAAAAACGGCATCTATGCGACCGATCAAGAAATTGAAAAAGTCATTGTAGAAGGCGACTATTTTAAAGGAGAAAATGGGGCCTTCGATCCGAAACTCTTCGAACGCTACCTGTCAAACCAAGCCCATACCGAACAAAGCTTTACCGAAGAAATTCGTAAAAATCTAGTCACCAGCAAGTTCCGTTCGCTGATCTCTAGCACCTATCGCACTTCGGAAAAAGTCGCTGAAATCAACTATTTGTCTGATGAAACGAAGGTCAACGTTGAATATCTGCGACTCGATCCTAATACCATTCCCGTGCAAATCGATGCGGTTGAAATCGAAAAGTTCATGAAAGAAGGCGGCGAAGCCAAAGTTAAGGACTATTACGAAAAGAATAAGAGTGAATTTACACAGGACAAGAAAGTCAAAGCTCGACACATCCTGGTGAGTTTCAAGGAAGCGCGATCGGCTGTAGGCGATGCCGCGAAACGCAGCAAGGAAGAAGCGAAAGCACTGGCTGAAAAGGTTTTGGTCGAAGCTAAGGCGGCCGACTTTGTCAAAGTGGCAGAAAAATATACTGACGATCCAAGTGGCAAATCCAAGGGCGGAGATCTTGGCTTTTTCAAGCAGGATCAGATGGTCAAGGAATTCTCCGACGTCGCCTTTGCCATGAAGCCTGGTGCGATCAGTGATGTGGTGGAATCGCCCTTTGGTTTCCATATCATCCGTGTCGATACCGTTCAGGAAGCCAAGTCCGTGACTCTTGAACAGGCTCAGAAGGAAATCGCTGAAAAGCTGATAGCCCGTGAACGCAAGCCGCAGATTTTGGCTGAAAAGGTCAAAGCGCTCCTGGCCTCATTGAAAGAAGGCAAGGGTCAGGAACAACTCCAAGAATTGCAAGTGAGCTGGAAAGAAACCGGCGACTTCGGTCTGGGTGCCCGCGTGATTCCTGGTGGATTGGGTTCAGATAAAGCCGTCCGTCAAGCTGTGGCCGCTTTGAAGAAGCCTGGTGATCTGGCTCCTGAAGCTCTCAGCGTGAGTGGTGCTCAGTACATACTACGTTTGAAGTCGAAAGTTGCGGCCGACCTGTCCAAGCTCGATCCGGCAAAGAGGAAAGAACTGGCTGAATCCGGGAAATTTATGGAAGCCTACGGCATCTTCAATGCACTTTCGGCTGATATTCGTAAAAAATATGAAGCAGAAGGAAAAATCTATAAAAATCCTCAGTTTGTCCAGTATGATGCATTGCTGAATAGCAAACCTACAGAGTGACTCAATGGTTCCCACGGGAGCTCTGTGGTATCCTGTCGAAAAGTCTTAGAAGTCTTTTCATAAGCAGTCAGGCTCATGAAAATTTCTAAACCGGGATCCCCAGAGCTCCCTTGCTTTTGCCGAGGTACGGATGACGAAGGCATTGATCATTCGCAAACCAACGAATCTGGAGCAGCATCAGCTTCTTCAGCAGCAAAGTCTCATTGCCTTTACCGAGCCTCATTATCTTCGCCAGATCCATAAAGCCCATGACGAACACTATGCCTGCCTAGAGAGTCTCCACAAGAGTTTGAAGAACTTTGGTATTCAATCGGCGGAGACGAGCCGCGGCGAGAACAGGCCTGCCGAGTCCTTCGATCTCATCATCGCGCTCGGTGGGGATGGGACGCTGATAACCGCCAGTTATGGCATCAGTGATGCAACGCCTTTAATCGGGATCCGGTCCTCATCGGCGAGCGTGGGATTTCTTTGCGCCGGCGATCAAAGCAATGTGCATGATGTGATGCAACGCTTTGTCGAGGGCCGTTTGAAGTTTGTGGATCGGCAGCGTTTCAGCGGGCAAATCCAAAGAGCAGATGGCAAACAATTGGACCAAGTCCAGGTTCCAGCCTTGAATGATTTTCTCTTCGCTGCGGCCAGCCCTGCGGCGACGACCCGCTATCGCATTGGTTTTCAGGGTCGGGTGGAAAGCCATCGCTCCAGCGGCATCTGGGTCGCATCGGCTACGGGAAGTACGGCGGCAATTGGCGCAGCCGGTGGCATCCCTATGGATGCGGCGGATCAGAGTTTCCAGTTTCAAGTTCGAGAACTCTATCATCGCGAAGAAGAAGGCCTGTTGATCACCCACGGCTTTATCGATCCTCTCCAGGGTGAGTTTTGGATCGAAAACCACTGCCCTGCAGCCATCCTGGCTCTGGATGGGGAAAAGCTCGTGATTAAGATTCACTTCGGTGATGTGATTCGCTTTACCCTAGCTGCTTCTGTTCGCGTCGCCCTTCGGCCTCTCTCATAACTTTTTTCCAGCCTGTTCCATCCTTTCAGTTAAGCTTGTGGAATTATATATGAGGTAAAGGGAGGATCGACCGATGCTATCCAAGCTTTCAATCACAGCGTTCACTTTGATACTTGCCGGGGCAGCCTGCAAGTCGACTTCACCTGCGAAGAGCGTGGTGCCGATCGCTTCGCCTGATCCCATTGCGCAGGAAGTAGTGGCAACTCCCCTGGAAAAGCCCTCGGTTCGTTACGAGGGCGCTGGAGAGCTGGTTATAACGGGCAGTAACGAGGGCTTAGTTGATCGAGGCCCCAACGCTCAATGTCCGAGTGCCCAGGAACTCGATAGGATCGAAAAGTTGATCATAGAGCTGGGACAGGAAACCCTGGATCTGGTCAAAGAAGATATTGCTCATCTTCGTCTAACGATAAAGCGGACTGATAAAGTAGCTATAGAATCCTGCTGCAACCAGATGGAGCAGTTGGTTCAGGATATCGAAATTATGAATGAAGACAAACCTAGTGCTGCAGCTGCGGTAGAAAAAATCCAAAACATGACCCTTAAACTCTGCACCAGCGGAAGCCCTTGACGCTATTGTAACAAGGTATCAACCTATGCAAGACTCTCCTGCTTCTCTGACCGTTACTTACACGATACATGCCCCTGTTCAGGATGTTTTTAAAGCCTGGATCACCCCGCAATTGCTGCAGCGTTGGGGCCCAGAGCGGGCTGAGGTCGACGCTCGGGTCGGTGGGACCTATCGGTTCGAGACCACAGCCGAAGAGGGCTCCAAAGCCAAGCATGTGGTGACAGGCGAATACAAGCAGATCGTCCCCGAACATCTGCTGATCAAGACCTGGGTTTATGAAGGACCCATGGCGCCGAATGAAAAAATCGAAACTCAGGTGACAGTCCATTTTCACGAGCTGGAATCCAGGGTCGTAGAACTTATTATCATAGAAGAGGGACCATCCCTGCATGATGCCGAGGCTCAAGAAGCCGGTAAGGAAGCATGGATGGAGGCTTTAAAAATGCTGGAAATTCTTTGCTCGGCGAAATAGATTCTGGCGCTTAAGCGCCCGCATCTATTCAGCGCGAAGCGAGGGATCTCGCCTTATAGAGACCTATTCTTATTGGAATGCCTGAAGGATGGACTTGCCGATGGCGAAGCCCTGCGAGGCACAGCCCTGGATCAAAAAGCCGCCGGTGGGAGCATCCCAATCAAGCATTTCTCCCGCACAATAGACTGCTGGATGAGTTTTTATCATAAGATTTCGATCGAGATTGTCCCAAGTTAAACCGCCTTGCGAGGAAATGGATTCGCTCAAGGGACGAGGGCGCAAAAGCCGCAAGGGAAAATTTTTTATAGTGGAAGCCATGACTTTGATATCGGACGATTGTTCCGCCGTTGTCTGATGATAGAGCAGGGCTTTGGCTGCGGTGTTGAGCTGCAAAAGCTTTTGCGCACGACGCATCGGCGAAAGATTTTCCCGAGTTTGTGACAGTTTCTCAAGCAGGGCTGCTTCGTTAAGGTCTGGCTTCAGATCCAGGCCTACCTCACCCACCTCACCCAAAAAATAAATCGGTGTGCCTTCCAATCCATAGCTGGTGATCACCAGATCGCCCTTTCTTTCGCCTCGTGAGCTCCTTAGCAAAATATTCTTGAGTGGCTGTCCCTCGGCTTCCTTTAAAAAGGCTTCTGACCAATGCACTTCATAGCCAGTGTTGGAGGGACTGAATTCACGAAAACTCAAGCCTTTCTGGCGAAACATCTCTGGCCAATGAACTTGGGTGCCTAGCTTTTCATAGCTGCCCCCGCCTAAACAAAAGCCGAGAGCATCAAAGCACGCGCTGGGTTGTTGGCGAAAGTGCAGCTGCCACTCATCGCCCTGCCTCTGAAAATCGATACATTCTGCATCCAAAACAAAACCAACCGCCAAGGCTTCCAGTCGGCGGCGCCATTGACGAACGAGTTTGGCAGCATGCATGGTTTCGACAAAGTAACGATTGCTGGTACCCAGAAAAGTGCCGACTTCCAGCTTCTTTTCAATAAAATCCAGCCAGTTTTGCGGCGAAAACTGCTGCAAACAGGGCAACCAAAAATCAGCAGGACCAGTGTAATGACTGGCAAAGGCTTCGAGCGGGAGTCCGTTGGTTATGTTGAGGCCCGATCCCCCCGCCACAAAAAGTTTCCAAGACAAGCTCTTGCGCTTTTCAAAGAGAGTGACCGCATGACCCGCTTCGGCCAGGACATCGGCCGCCATGAGACCCGCGGGACCACTGCCGATGATAGCAATCTTTTTCGCTTGGGCTGGGACCATGCGCCTCTCCTTCGGTGCAGAATGCTATTGAAAAACGCCAACTTCCCGCCAGATTTCACCACGAATCGTTTCCAGAATAAGATCTTCGCCATCATGCCCGAGCACATAGTTGTGATTGATTGGGACTTTACCGGAGGGTGTGTCCAATGCATAGGTCGGAATACCAAGTCCGGTAATATTGCCTCGCAGCGATTTCATGATTTCTATGCCTCGACGGATGGACACCCGCAGATGCTCCGTGCCTTCCACCGCATGGGGGTGAAACACATAGTAAGCGCGGGCCCGAATCCGCAAAAGACCCCGGCAGAGAGCCATCATTTTCTCTGGACTGTCATTGATTCCCTTCAACAGCACGGCTTGATTACCGACAGGAATTCCGGCGTTAACCAAATTAGCAACGGCAAGGGCGGCTTCGGGCGTGATCTCTTCCGCGCAATTGAAATGGGTATTCACGTAGATCGGGTGATACTTGGCCAGAGTTTGCGCCAGCTTCTGCGTCACTCGATAGGGCAGTGTCACCGGTGTGCGGGTACCAAAGCGGATAATTTCCACATGGGGAATTGCGCGGATTCTTTGCACGAGTTGCTCGAGAGCCTGATCGGACGCCATGAAGGCATCGCCACCGGTGATGAGCACATCACGAATCGCGGGATTGCTGGCAATGTAGTGGATGCCATTGTCAATGATAGTGCGGTTGAAATGCAGACCTACTTCATCATCCCGTCTTTTGCGGAAGCAATAGCGACAATATACCGGACAAAGTTGAGCGACACAGAAAGCCACGCGATCCGGATAAACGTGAACCACTTCACGAACGGGCGAATGAGGAACCTCCGAAAGAGGGTCGGCCACACCGAGGGAATCTTTCAATTCTTCAACCCGTGGCAAGGCCTGCAATCGGATGGGACAATCGGCTTCCCCGGCATCAATTTTTGGTAGCATCAGCCCCATGTAATAGGGAGTGACGCCGGCATTAAACAGGTTTTTCAATTCAGAAAAGCCGCGCTCTTCGCTATCCTTAAGCTGGAGTACAGCGCTAGCTTGCTGAGCATCCGTCACCTGATGCTTCATCTGCCAACGCCAATTGATAAAGCTCAGTGGACTCACTCCAAAACGAGCTGCAGTTTGATTCGTCAAGGAAGCTGGATCTTCCGCCAGAGCTAAAAATTCTTCTGGGATCAATTGAGATGCGGTATCCTTGCTGTCCATATCCACCCTTCTATGTCGTAGTGGCGTTTCCACGTCGCCGCATTTTATAGGAGCCAGCGTTGAAGATCAATCGTCTCGTATTAGCCTCGACCTCACGTTTTCGACGGGTTTTACTCGAGCAATCGGGAATACAGGTGTTTGGGATTGCACCGCAATGCCATGAAGAGTCGATCGTCCACGAAGATCCCCTGCAAACGGCCCGATTGCGTGCCGAAGCCAAAGCCTTAAGCGTCGGTTCTTCCAATGAAAATGTGATTGTTATCGCCGCGGATCAGGTGCTGGAATTTCAGGGTCAAGCTTTCGGCAAAGCCGACAATGAAGCCGAAGCTCGCCTTCGCTTGCGGGAATTTTCGGGTCAAGTGCACCGATTGCATAGTGCATTTAGTCTGGCCCTTTACGAGGCACATCGGGAACAAGGCACTCTTTTGACCACTCAGCTTGTAACGGCGACACTCGGCATGAGAGCCCTGACGGAGGAAGAGCTGACGGCCTACCTCGCCACGGGTGAATGGGAAGGCTGTGCAGGCTGCTATCAGTATGAGAACAAGGGCGCGCAGCTGTTTGATTGGGTGGACGGCGATCATACGACGATCATAGGTTTGCCCGTCCTCACCTTGCTGAGTGAACTTCGGAAATTGGGTATCAACACGCTGACTCAGTCGGTGGGTCCTTGGCAACTCCTCCGCTCCTCCTCAAAATAAGGGAGTTTTTAAGGCGCTGAAGAGGCTCCTATGCTTTTGCCTTTGGACTGTGATGGTGCAATGGCAACTGTGGAGCTCGGACAGATCCCATTCAAAACACAAGCGGAACATTCTGGTTTTCTGGCTTTGCATGTATAGCGACCCAAAAGAATAAACCAGTGATGAGCGGCGGGTAAATACGAGAGTGGCACGAGGTTCATGAGTACGGTTTCCGATTTTTCCGGCGTCGTTTCCTGATGCAATCCCAGTCGATGGGTGACGCGAAAAACATGAGTATCGACGGCCAAAGTTGGCAAGCGGTGCAATTCCCCGAGAATCACATTGGCTGTTTTTCGACCCACACCGGGCAAGGCTTCCAGTTCCTCTCGAGATTGCGGAACTTCGCCGTCGTGTTTTTCCAAGAGAATTGCGCTCAATCGGGCGACGTTTTTGGCTTTGGTGGGGGCAAGACCAATGGATTTAATTCTCTGTAAGAGCCCTGCTTCTCCCCATTCGAGCACAGTGTGTGGAGTGAAGCCCTGTCGATAGAGTGGTTCCATCACTTTATTCACCTGCTTATCAGTCGCTTGCGCTGAGAGCACGACCGACACGAGCAGGTGGTAAGGACTTAAGTAGACCAGCTCACAGCGAGGATCAGGATTCTGTTCGCGAAGTTTTTCGAGGTAAGCGATGACGGCTTGACGTCGGCGCTGAAGGGATGCAAGGCGGGGCACAGGAACCTCATCAGCAAAAGCAGGAGGGGGCGACGAGTCGCCCCGCAGCAGGGAACTTACTCAGAAACTTCCAGAGTCACATCGCCATGAACTTTACATTGACAGGCCAAACGCTCGTTTGGTTCCGCTGCCATTGTTTCCAAGAAATCTTTTTCGTCATCTTTCATGGGGCTGATATTTTCTGCGCCCTTGATGACTTTCACCATGCATGCTCCGCAAGCGCCATCGCGGCAACCGAAGAGAATGGATGTATCATGTTCTTCGCACATATCGATCAAAGCATAGCCATCTTTGACTTCTAATGAGAGGTTGTCGGTTGTAATGTGCACTTTTGGCATATATTATCCTGTTTGCGAGCTATCACTCTAAGTTTCCGTAGTTGGGATCCCCAATATAAACGCGGGGCCAAAAATGTCTATCACTACTCAGAGGATTTTTTAGGAACAATCCTGATTGTTTCGTGACGACAAATAGTCTATTTATATCATAAGCTTAAGTTTTAGC
>JBGSRE010000750.1:0-3802 GCA_041737755.1 Oligoflexus sp. | reverse complement strand
TGGGCTCGCTCTTCATCAAGGCGGAAATGTGGTAACATAGCCCATCAACGAAGGCGAGGATGGCTGCTATGGACATTCATTTGGCTAGGGGTCAGAGAAAATTTAGGCTCTGGTGGATCGTGATGAGCTTTGGGCTCATGGCCTGCAAGACGACGCCGACCAGCGAGGAAATGCATGACGAGGGTCGATATCGGAATGATGATTCCGGCTTTCAGTGGCAGGTTATTTCTGAACAGGAATTTGTCGAGAAGGCTTTAGTCCCGCGAATAGGTCCAGTGAAAGGCTTGCCTCTGAATGATCCCATGCGGCAAAGACTGCAGTTTTGGATCGATCAGCTGGATCTCTTCCTCAGAGAAAAAGATCCGGTGGCTATGGTGAATGTGCCTAAACCCCAGATTTTTTTATTTGAAAATGTCGCGCCCAATGCTTTTGTCGCTAGTTTGGAAGTCTGTTTGAACCGATCGGGTCAATTGCAGGGCTCCGATGGGGCGCCTGCTGATTTGCTAGGAATCGATCGGGAGCTGGGGGGTATATTTAGTGTGCCCAGCCCACGTCTTTGTGTGAAGACCCCCTATCAAGGTGCCGAGCTGCAAAAATTTCTGAATTGGTATCTGAAGCCTTTTAGCAATTGCACGGCCAGAGTTTCCAATCGTGAGGCAGTTTTTTCTCCCGGCTGTTCGAGTGTTTCGATTGATGGCCCTCAAAGTCCTGGACAAACCAAGGAAGTTTTTGTTCGTGTGAGCACGCATTGGATTAGCGTGACGACCGGTTTGATCAAAGGTCTCACTGAATTTGAAGCTGTCTATACCCTCTTTCATGAAGCTGCCCACTATTATATGGCTCATCTTGCCAACCCTAATTCTCTCTATGAATACTTCTATCCTTTGGGCTCGGCTAACCCAGCGAACAAGCCTCTAGCAGAGCCGAAGCTAGCAGAAATCGGCAAGGAATTGGTGTATTGGCTGAAAGCAAAGCAAACCGGCAGTCGTAAGATCGCCGCTGGTGCCCCGGGACAGCGCTATCAAAGTGGTCTTTATGTGGTGGCGCGAAATGCCATCAGTGATTGGACTCGAAAAGAGGGTACGAAACCAGCATGCAAGGATCTGTCGAAGTATTTTGTAGAAACCACCAGTCTTTCCCGATTCCCTCTTGAGGCTCCGGATAGCAATGGCCAGAAGGCCTATCTCCTCTATGAAAAGAAGTTGGACGCCTGTCTTCTCGGTTTGCCTCTCGATGCTGAATTGCAAAATCGCATGGTCGGATACACCCGCTTTGTTGCGCCCTGGAGTACCAAGATTTTGGTCGGAGTGCCGGCTTTTACCAGCGTTCGACAGCTGTGGGATTGGCTTGATCAAAAGTTACCCGAAGTGATGGAGGCCCCACAAACAAAACTCGTAGAAGTATCGCGACGTGCGGACGAAGTGGGTTTGGGCCAGTATACGAGCGAGCAGGAGGCGGATGAGTTGGCGGTTGAGTGGCTGATAAAATTTGGTATGGATCCCTTTAACGGAGTAACGGCGTCTTTGAAGCTTTTAAAAATCGAAGCCGAGTTCCCGTCCCTGCCGACCAGTGTTGGAGCATATACCTATGAACAATGTGTGCAAGCCTATGCAACACAATTTCGAGCCGCCGATGGGGAAGAAATTCGAGTGCCAGTTGGGGACTACAGCGATCCTCATCATAGCGGCTGCTATCGGGCCTTTAATATGAATCGAGAAATTGCAGCTCATGACTATCGCAGAAAGCTGGGGCCACTCAGGGTGCTCCCGCCTTCACCAGTATGGGAAGCGATTGTGAAGTAGAGTGCCAACGAATGTGCCGACCCTTGTGAAAGGCCTCATTGATGGACCAAGACCCCACCGCTCGACGCCATGCCATGCCCTGTGAGCCAGTCTATGTTTTCTACGATGGTCACTGTGCAAGCTGTCACCGGGCCGTGCGCTTTCTTTTGCAAAGATCCCGCTGTGCCCGTTTTCGCTTTGTGGCTCTGCAAAGTCTGCAGGGCGAACCCTTGGAGCAACGCATTGCAAAGGATCTGCGCAAGGACCTGAGCAGCAGTTTGATCGTCTGGAAGAATGGTGCTTTGCTCAGCCAGGCAGAAGGAGTCTTTGCCATCCTGTCTGAATTAGGGTGGCCTTGGCTATTTTTGCTGTTTTTTCGGCTCGTGCCGCTGCGCATCAGCAATTTTTTCTATGATGTCTTTGCCCAAAACCGCTATCGGCTGTTTGGGAAGGCGAGGAATCCCGATCTTTGTGCTTTGCTACCAGTGGCCCAACGCCGACTCTTTTCGCCAGCTTTTCCTAGGCATCTGCCCATTTTTTCGCCGCGCCCCCGGGTGTTTTTAAGCGCCCAATGGCGACGACTGATTCTGATCAATTACGCCGTGCCGGCCGAATGTCTGCTGCCCTATGTTCCTGCCGGTGTGGAACTCGACACGTGGCAAGGTGAAACTCTGGTTTCACTGGTGGGTTTTGCGTTTATGGGCACATCTCTTCTGTCCATGACTTTGCCCATTTGCAGTGATTTCGAAGAGGTCAATCTGCGTTTTTATGTCAAACGGCGGATGCCTCTGCCGGGCGAAGCCAACTGGCAAAGGGGTGTGGTGTTTATCAAAGAGATCGTGCCCTATTCCATCATCGCGCAAACGGCGAATATTTTTTATGGGGAGCGCTACGAAGCCATGAGCATGGACCATGAAACAAGGGTCACAGGAGCCTTGCAAAAAATCACGTACAGCTGGACCGACGCCGAAGGAGAGTGTCGATTAAGTGCTGAAGTCCAGGGCCCAGCGGAGCCGCTGGCTGAAGGCTCGCTGGCAGAATTTATTACCGAGCACTATTTTGGTTATGCGAAAAAAGGCGAAGATCGGACGACAGAATATGAGGTGGAGCATCCACGTTGGCAGGTATGGAATAAAGTCAAGGCCCAGGTGGAGGGCAACTATCAAAGATTTTATCCCCCAGCCATCACCCAGCACATGACCCAGGCTCATTCGGCGCTGCTAGCCGAAGGCTCAGCTGTCCGTGTCATGCAAGGCCAGATCATCCCCGTCCGCTCATGAAGCGCATCTAATCATTGTCTTTCTTGCGAGGCGGATATAAAAACCCTTTCACTTTCGCATCCACTCGCAGGGAGATCCTATGTCCAAGCAGGCAGCAGCTGGTAGAGAGACCCGTGAGGCGGGCCGATTTCCGCCCCAAATTCCCTACATCATAGGCAACGAGGCCTGCGAGCGTTTCTCCTTTTATGGCATGAGGAATATCCTCACCACTTTTTTGGTCAGTCATCTTCTACTCAATCTGGCTGTCCAGGAACGAGAAGTCGCGGCGAAAGAAATCTTTCACATCTTTGTTATGGGCGTTTACTTCTTTCCCCTCCTTGGAGGTTGGTTGGCGGATCGCTATTTTGGCAAGTATCGCACTATATTTTGGCTCAGCCTGCTTTACTGCATGGGCCATCTCTGTCTCGCGCTTTTTGAAGGGCAGCGCTCGGGGTTTTATTTCGGACTCTTTCTCATCGCCCTAGGATCCGGGGGTATCAAGCCCTGTGTCTCGTCTTTTGTCGGGGATCAGTTTGATCAGACCAATAAAAGCAAGGCTCGGGTGGTCTTTGATATGTTTTACTGGAGTATCAACTTCGGTTCCTTCTTTGCCTCGCTGCTGATTCCTCTGATACTGGAACGCTATGGCGCCAGCCTTGCTTTTGGCATTCCTGGTGTGCTGATGGCACTGGCCACTCTGGTTTTTTGGTTTATATTTTACTATGTGTTTAGTTCTGTCGTAATTTTCTGCAAATTCTATTT
>JBGSRE010000713.1:0-2222 GCA_041737755.1 Oligoflexus sp. | reverse complement strand
CCCGCTTTCATCCAAGGCTACGACGTGAAAATCGGTGCCGCGAATCCCCATGACCATGGTCCGGGTGCGAACTTCCATGGTATTGCGAGGCCCTTCTTTGGAAATAACGGCCCGAAATTTGCCATAGATCAGGTCCGAAATAGGCTTATCCTCGTCGGCCTTTTTTTCCATCGACACCCGATAGGAGGACGAAGGCGAAATCATGATCTGATCGCCGTTGGGATAGACCAGCCGTACCATGGTCTTGTCTTGGGTCTGAATCACGCTGCCGATCTTGACCTTGGAGCCCATCCGGGCTGCTTCCACATTATAGTAGGTGCCTTCAAATAGCACATGCGGGGGTGGGCCCTGCTTCTTCGCCGATGGATTGGATAGGATCTGGGCTTTGCCAAAGAATTTTGTGATGGTTGCCGTATGATCCGCTTCAGCAGCCTCTGCTCTGCCAGCACCGAAAGCTCCTAGAAGGCCTATCCCGAGTATCATTGTTTTGAGGCAAGACTTCATAAGGGCTCCGGTAAAAGAACATTTGATCTTGTACTTTGAACAACCTAAGCTAGATACAAGTAGAAATCCTACTGAATTGGTTCCTCTTTATCAAGCCAGCTTTCCAAGCGGCATGGCTGAGGCGAAGCGCATGAAGCATTCCCATCCTCGCATTCTAGCGGCGATTGTTCCGCTGTTTTTCATGTTTGAACCGCTGATGGCTGCACCTCCAGCTAGCAAAGAAGGCTATCAGTATCCAGAACTGCTGGTGGTACCAAAGGCCAGTCAGAAGCTGGCGTCTGAAGCCAAAGCCGAGACTAAAAATCGTTTCCGAGCTCATTACATTTTGCAGATTCCCGCAATCATGACTTTGACCGCCGGGTTGGGCGCTTCCGGAATGCAGGATGCCAAAAGCAAAGAGGTCGGCGGAATTGCCACCGGCGTGGGTTTAGGCTGGCTGCTTACGACCGTAGGCTTGAGCATGATGTATACACCCTATGCCACAGGTCAGGCAGAAGTGAATGCTCTCGCCGATAAAAATCTGGAGCAAAATCTGTTAAAGGAACGACGTGCCGAAGAAGCTCTCGCGCTTCCCGCTTATATGATGCGGCGCATTCAATACATTTCTGCAGTCACTAACTTCGGTGCATCGATCGCGGTGACCTCTCTGGAAGAAGACAATCAAAAGGTCAAGGCTATTGCCGGACTGGCAGCTGCAGCGGCCTTCCTCCCCCTGATCTTTGAGCATCCGTGGATTAGCACCTATGATCAGCAGCAGGACTACAAGAAAAAAATCTATGGTCCCGTGGCTCAACTCACCATGCTATCGCAGCCAAAGACTGGACATTTGACACCAGGACTTGAGCTTTCACTTCGCTTCTGAAACCGGCCCAGGATCGCTCGGCATGCGACTCAGAAGACTAAGATTTTTGGCAAAGCCAATCGCACTGGCTCGATCTAAGCCCAATTGATCTTTATCCCGAGCGAATTTATAGCTGGGAATGAAGTTGCTGCCAGCTTCGGCACTGATGGCCATCAATTCCTTGGTCACTGCCATCGCCTCAAAAGTCGCGAGCCTCGGTCCATCCGAACTATCACGAAGAAAGGCCAGCATTTCTAGGTAACCATCTGCAACTGATTTCCCCGGGGAGGCCTGGCTCATCTGAGTAATTTCCAGCGCGAGTTGAGCACAATCTGGTTTAGAAAGAGCCAGCCCCTTGGCCGACAGACAAAATTCCACCATCTTGGAAAAATCATTTTGCGCCTTTTGACTGCCGCCAGCGACTTTGGTGCTTAAGCTCCGCGCAAGGTTAAGCGCGTTATAGAGGGAGAGATCTAAGTATTTTTCCAAGTAGGCCGTCTTGAAAATCTCCGCAAAGCTTTCGGCACTGTCGCTGTCGGCCAGGGCAATTTCTAGGGCAATCTCCGAGGATTGCTGAATAGAAATCTTGGCATTGATCAGCAAATCAAAGACCCGAATGAAACGCGCCGCCGCTCCATTGCAGCCTCTGGCCACCTGAAGAGCGGTTTGGGACGCCTGGTCTTTGCTAAAGACAATAGCTTTTTTGTCCAGAAGATAGCGGTACGAGGTGATATATTCACGCCAACTGTCACAGGTGACAGCCGAGTCTGCGGCCCGGCTAGGAGTCGCTGCGATCAACAAGCAAGTGCTCAAGGCATAGCCAAGAAATCGACGCATAGGGGCAAACTCCAATCGATACGATCCAAAGCTTCAGCGT
>JBGSRE010000702.1:0-2124 GCA_041737755.1 Oligoflexus sp. | reverse complement strand
GTATGAGTCGATAAAACGCTGGGTTCGGTTGAGGTAACCAAGACGTACACCGCTGATAAAGAAGCCTTCAATCGAGGTCATCATTCGTCGCGCTGTGGTCACAGCCTGATTTGCGCGATTGGTGTCATCGATAGATTTGAGGAACTGGTTGATATCAATCTTATCAATTGCCGCTGCAGCTTCATTAGCTTCTGCTGCAGCAGATGCCAAAGCTATGACGACGTCAAAAGATCGGAAGAGTTCACACACCTTTGGCATTTCGATTGCAGCTTTGTAGCCGAGCACGGCGGTTTCAGCCTGTTTCACAGCGCTTGAAATAGTCGCCAATCCTACCCTGGCAGCAGCCAGAATCGGTGCATGTTCGGACGGGAACACCCGGTCAGTGGTCAACGACGTCAATGCAGACTCATAAGCATGCATTTTGGTAGCTCGATTCACCATCTCAAGATAGGCATCCACGGTTACCACGTCATCGCACGGATTCTTTTGATTCCGGATCTGCCTGAAATTCTCCCAGACTCGGCTTATATCAGCCGAGCTGGATGCGGGATCCAGGACGATAGCTAGATTGGAATTGATTGCCTTCGAAAGCTCGCCGATGCCGTTGGTCCGAGACTTAACCTTTGATTCTAAGCTGGCCACAGCACTTTGAAAGACATTGGCGTCTTGCTCAAACCCTAAGACGATGGAAGAATACTGTTTTACAAAGGTATTAGCGTTTCGGTCCGCTTCAATGGATTTGTTCTTTTCAGCCGTCAGCCTTGCGAGTTCTTGGGTAGATCCGTCTTGAGAAAAAGCGGATGCAGCTCCGAAAAAGTTCTGTGAAGCAAAAACCAGAAGCAGAGTGCAAATATTTTTTTGAAAGCTCATGCGCTATTCCTCAATTCAGAATTTGTAAACCAAGCGCTTCAAAGCAATGGAAATACTTACAGACGTTGTCTTCAAGCGATCAGATTCGGCAGTCAAAAAAGTATTAAGTTGGACCAAATCGGATCGTTTTAGTTCAGCCTTAGCATTTATCGCTATGGAAATCTTTGAAACCTGATCCAGGCAGAAAGCATCATTGACATTTTCTTCACACTGGCTTGCAATAATTGCCAGGTCATCGAGGTCAGTTTTCAAAAGCTTCAGATCATTGACCATGCTTTTGTACAACTCTACAATTCCAGCAAGTTCCTCGACTCGGGCTTTGTTGTCCGACGAAAGCGTCGCAGGATCTGCGGATTTTAGAGCTTCAAGTTCCTGACTAAAAATAGCAATTTCGTTTTCAATACTAGCCACAACGCCATCAATTTTTTCTGGAGCTCCCGCAATAGTGACCCATTTTGCAGGAAGTTCTGCGGCTTTTTCAATTTCTGTATTAAGCTCATTGAGCTCAGTGTAGTTTGCTTTCAGCAAATCGACAATCGTACGAAGCATATCAACATCTGGAATAGATTCATTGGCTGTGATGTTTACCACACAACCTGGCCATATCGGAGTCGATGTCGAGGCTGGCTGAAAAATCAGGGAGTAGGTCTTTTGCGCCTGATCACTCAATTTATAAGTGCTTCTGATATCGCTTGCCTGATTCCAAAAGAAAGCATGTGACTGGTCATCAAACTTAAGACCTACATTAAACTGTTGTGAGGTTTTGCATTCGAATTTGTACTTTACCTTGTTAGTAACTAGCAGCGTATTTAGGAGATCTACTTTCGTATCTGTGACCTTGTCCGGTACTAAAGAAATTTGCTTTTCCTCGGGTAGCTTCGCGCAAGCATAGAAAAGGCCAAACTGGACGGTTGGGCAGTATGCTGCGGCATCAAAAATCTGTTCAGCATGTAATTGTTGATGAGCGATTCCCAATGCCGAGATAATGAATAGAAGGCCATTAAATTTCATGCCATGTCTCTTTTCCAGAAAAAATAGGGTTACTAAGTTTGATTTTTACTTTTAATCATAGCCACGGATTTTCGACTTTGGACATCGACCTGCTTTGATTCTTCGAGGCTGAACCTTTAGCGGACATTCAATATCATGACTTCATAAGTTCTAAGCACCAGATCTTGCATTCCCCGAAAATTTGTATCGACAACAAACTTGTTGGACGGACACATATCACTAGGGATGTCCCAAACCGTCGAC
>JBGSRE010000678.1:0-1629 GCA_041737755.1 Oligoflexus sp. | reverse complement strand
TGCTTCTTGCAGGTGATCCATCTGTTTTTCAATGTACCCGTAGGACATATTAAAGGCCTGCAGGATGATATCAGTTTGAGTTTTGTTAAGAGTTGAGGTTTGCTTCGAAATGAAATCCAAACCACTCCAGTCGATCACCCTATCCGCACCATAGAGAGTCTTGACTTCTTCGACGCCGGCCGCCAGCATTTCTCCTGATGCACTAATATCGTCCTTTCGACCAATGCTACCGATTCTCGGACGGCTTCTTGGAACAGTCTCTCCAAGCAAAAAAGCTTCTGCTTTATCGATACAAGAATCGGTTGCTAAACAGTTTTGCTGAGGTAATGGAGGATTGCCGGGAATTTCAGGCTTAGCTGTGACTGGCGGAGCTTGTTCGGGAGCTTCGTCCCTAGTCTGCTTGCCACCACAACTGATTAAAAGCTGCCCGAGCAGCAAAAGTCGGAATAGCTTAGGCGATAGGAGATTCATAGTTTCCCTCTGATTTAAAGGCGTTGCAATATAGAACCCAATCAAGATTTCTCTCGATTGATCACCGGATCGATCACGCACAAATTATTTGGAACGGGCCTGTTCAGGATCAAAGTTCAAGAAAAATATTTGCACCAGAAACAATATCTTGAACGAGAGGCAGAGGTTTTTTAAAGGAATTCTATCGCTTACTCATACAATCTTGCACCGACAGGAATAGGTATTTCTATTCAGTTGCAGAGACGCTTCACATAACTTGATTAGAAATTATTTCAAGCTCAGCGCTTCATCTCTCTAGCGAAGTTTTTATATCGAAAGTCTCCAAGCCGTCAATGACGAAGGTGAAATAAAACTACATTTGAATTTTTTTAAGCTGAGTTGAATCCATGTCGATAGCATCATCAAACATAGAAAGTTGGGAGACAAAGCCCGTATCCTCT
Organism: Oligoflexus sp.; assembly: GCA_041737755.1. GTDB lineage: Bacteria > Bdellovibrionota_B > Oligoflexia > Oligoflexales > Oligoflexaceae > Oligoflexus. The sequence goes on along the minus strand of JBGSRE010000678.1, from coordinate 718 downwards.
GCAAGACATGCGTACCAAAGGACATATATTCGGGAAGGGAGTTACTAAAAGAATTGGGGAGTTTAGCCTCATCGAATCATGTTGTAAATTTCCTACATGTCGCTAGGCACTGACGAGCTGTTGGAAGTCGGCACACCTTCAACAGAAAACCAAGAGTGTGCGTATCACTCTTCAAAATCCAGACATATTGGAAGATCATCTGAAGCCCCTCATCACCCAGCAGAGGCCAGCTCTTCCCTTACTGAAGCCCCCTTCAGAGAGAGAATTTCATCTTCATTCAAAGGCACATTGTTAGGAAAATACTCGTTACGCAATCGCTTGAGATCGTCTCCAAGCAGAAGATAGCTTAAGCCACGCTGCTCTGCCTCCGCCCAGCGGATCAGCATGTTTTGCGATTCACTCCATCCATTTGGTAGGTTCTGCGATGGATAGTGAGCGAGGACTCCATAGGAGTTGGCCAGTGGTCCGCTTTGAAACTGCTGATAGTAAAGTTGTTCTTCCGCAAGACTCCAAACCTCGGCGTAGGGAAAACATAGCGATCGCCGAATAATCTCAGCATCCCACCATGCCAGACTCACGAAATTTAGGGTTTGAAGAAGATCGAAAGCCGGTAGCAAATCGGCAGCTTGTTTTATGAATTCCCATAGGCCGGCCTGTTCTGCTGCATAGTCACCCGCTATGGACCCCAAAGTATCCCAGTGAATGCCGTCGAATCCAA
>JBGSRE010000660.1:0-2787 GCA_041737755.1 Oligoflexus sp. | reverse complement strand
GGAGCTTACTGATTTCTTGATGAGATTCTTCCTGAATCAAGCTCATCTTATCGCCCATAGCTAAAGAAAGGAGAATCACTTCAATGGCGCCGCCAAAAAACTGACTCCAGGTTGTAAACATGGTGTTGGGTAAAAGTCCGTAGATGCGGCCCATGGTGATCATGCTGCCGATGATGAGAAAACTCCAGGCACTGAGATAAAAGTAGGCTGGTCGGTAGCGCCGGAGACAACCCTGAACACCAGAGACCAAAAGGGCTATGGAAATATAGAAATTGGTAAATAGTACAAAGGATAGGGCCAGATTGGGGTTATAGAAGGTCAATCCCATGTCGATGATGGATAGAGGAAAGAAGCACAGCATGATTTTATACAAAAGCGGCGAATTTTCTTTGATGTTGAGGAAAGACATCGCAAAGAGGGTGCCGAAAATCGCCGTAAGTTCGGCCGAAAAGATGATGCCATGATTAAGGAAGGAGGTGGTTAAGCTGGATGGCGGCAAAAGATACTGGGCCGTCCCTGTGAAAAGGAACTGAACAATGCCGAAGCAAGCGATATATCCAACATAAAGATAATAGGAGGGGCTACGCAGACGGGCAGCCAGGAAAATGTTATAGCCGACCATGACGATAACAAAGCCGAATAGGACTCCGAGCAGCAGATAGTCTTTGCGGCTATTACTGATAAAATCAGCAACTGGCACGAGTGTGAAAGTCAAATTCACCGGCCCAAATGTATCGACCAGGATATAAAAAGTTGAGGAACCGGGTGGCAAAGTAAGATGAAAAGCCGGCAAGCGGTAGTCATTGTCTTCAGGCTTCGAAGGAATTCGATCCCCACGTTGAGCGTAGGGGACTATCTGTTGGTTTTCCAGGCGATAGAGGCGAATCTGGTCCGTAAAGGAGTAGTCATGAACGAGTCGATATTCCGCAGCCACTGGATCGTCATTGTGAATCACGGCTCGAAGCCAGAAGTGACCCCGCTGAAATTGATAGACGTCATCGCCTGCTAGATCTTTAAATTGGCTTTGAATTTCAGGGGTCAGGATATCTTCAGGGATGTGCTTGCGAGCTTTATCCAGAAAAATTTGCAGACTATGTGACAGTGGCTGGCTTTTTGCTGTTGTTTTGGTCGAAACATGGATGATTGTGGGTTCACTGGCCACAGCCGGTGACGAGTCTAAGGCCGATGCCAGTGAAAGCATCAGACAACTGAGAGCTATGATGCGAAAGCTTGGTTTCACGAGGAGGTCCTATGCCGATGATCGCACTCAACTTCATTGGGGTCATCGGCAGGTAAGTCCATGACTTGAGTTCGCAGCTGCCATCAAAAAACCAAAAGAACCGATATACCACTGATTTTGTACAATTAATAAAGAGAACTTACCAAGCGATCAGAAAGCTCAGGATAAATATTTCGTCAGGTATTCCGAAGAAGACGTAGATCAGTCCTGGGAGTCGGCATGCGTTTTTGCTTGTTCATCATCAGCGGGCTTTTATTGCTACCATTGGCTGCTGCAGCCTCGGTGGTGGAAGGCCGTTTGGATTTATCCCAGGAAAATCTGGGAGCAAAAACCCGTTTGAGTTTAAGTGGCAGCTGGCGATTCTATCCTGAAATATTTTTGGAAGCGCAGGACCTGATGCAAGGTCTGCCTTTGGACAAGTTTTCGAGCTTTCTAAAAGTTCCCGGACCAATGGCAGGAACTCCTGGTAGCGATGGACAGCCCCTCCCTGCGCAAGTGTGGGGAAGCCTCGTTTTGGAAATGCAAAATTTCCCGAAATGGGCTCCTGAATTGGCTATCCGTCTGCGTGGTGACACGGCCTATAAAGTCTTCCTCATCGATACGTCCAAGGCTGAACCGACTCAGTTGATCACCCAAGCCGGCCTTCCTGGTCCGCGTGCCCAGGAATCAATACCCCAGATTGTCGAACAGATTGGTCGGTTCGCAGGCCCAGAAGGGCAAGGGCCCTTCTATCTGGTGATCCACATTTCTGGATTCAATTATGTGAATACGGGTCTCTGGATTCCACCGACCCTTGGCCCTATCAAGGTCATGGAACGAGATCGCGACTGGATGCGATTCAGTGAAATCCTTGTGATTGGAATGCTGCTCATCATGGCACTCTATTACCTCTGCCTTTATCTTCATCGGCGGGAGGATAGTTCCAGTCTTTGGCTGGCGGGATTCTGTGCCTTGATCATGCTGCGCTATATGGCAACCAGTGGACACTTCAGTGCTTTTGTTTTTGACAAATCCAGTGCAAACCTCTTTGAGCTTCTGAGGAAAATTGAGTTCTCGACTTTGGCTCTTTCTGCCACGTGTCTGTTGGTCTTTGTTGCGCGCACCTTTGGCTACAAGACTATTGAAAAACGGCTGTGGATCAATCATGCCTTTGTGCTTGGCATGTGTGCATTGATCTTTTTTACGGATGCTACTTTCTATCCGAAGTACTTGTCCATCTCTCTCGTACATTCCCTGCTTCTTTCGTTGACCGAGCTCGGCATGATTCTACTAGCGATTAAGAATCGCAAGGAAGGATCCATCCTGGCTTTGCTTGGGCTGTTTGCCGTGATGCTGTGTGGCTGGCACGATACTCTTATTGGCCTTGGACAGTTGAGTACCCCCTTCTTTTTTATGCCCTATGGCATGATTGCTTTGATCTTCAGTCAGGGTCAGGTCATTGCTAAGCTCTTTGCCAGCGCCTTTCGCACAGCGGATCTTTTAAGTCGTCATCTTGCCGAAGAAGTCGATCGGCAGACACGAGATATTCGGTCTATGCTCGATCATAT
>JBGSRE010000625.1:0-1899 GCA_041737755.1 Oligoflexus sp. | reverse complement strand
GCGTCACCATTGCTCGTCCGCCGCGCGCCCGCCAGTAGTTTTCCAAAATACGAACTTGCAAAAGTGGTTGTGAAAAGGGTTCCAGACCCATGTTTTTTTGGATAAAACCGCAAAAACGAGGCCAGCCGACTTTGCCCAGCGCTTCAGGGTTGGACTTGATCGTCATGGTCCAGTTTTTGGCATCTGAAGTCTGCTGTTGGACTTGAAAATCTTTATAGTTCCTATAACCAAGAGCAATACAAAAACTAGCTGTTTTATTAGCCAGATCCTCTTGCTCTCGCAGATGACTCCAGAAAAGATTGAAGCTATTTTCATAAAGCACAAAGGCTTCGATATTGCCTTTGCTCTGCTCGTCTTCAAGCTTGGCTTTCGCCCTTTTATAGAGATCTTTGGGAGGTTTTCTTTCCTCTTTAACAAGCTCGATGGAAAAGCTGACTCGTACCTGATTGCTCGCCGCGGCGTATACCAGCCGGATATCTTGCTCCACGTCTGGCTCCTTCATCTAGGCTTCCAGCTATCTCATTGAATGGTTCTTTAGCTTATATTAGGTCGTGAGGTGGGAACTACGCAATCATATACCGGCAACGAAGCTATTGGGAGCTTGTCTGTTTTCAGCTTTTATGACTAACTGGCCGCACGCAGCCGCGATATCCTGCCCTTTGCTGTAACGAATCATGACTCGAACACCAGCAGCATTCACATAATCGCGAAATTTTTCCAGCATCTCTGGCTCAGGACTCAGGAAGCGACTGGGTTCCACTTCATTTAAAGGAATGAGATTGAGTTTCACCGGCAGATCTCGCAAGAGTTCGACGATCCGTTCCGCATGCTCTAAACCGTCATTCACCCCGCGAATCACCGTGTACTGAACGAGCAGGCTGGCATCACCCCCGCGCTGCGCATAGAAATCTCGCAGGTAATCCAGGATCGTACCCATGGGCCACCGACGGTTGATGGGCATGAGCTGCGATCGCTCCCGCTCGGTCGTGGCATGCAGGCTCAAAGCCAAAGAGACTTTGGGAAAGCGTTGCAAAAGAATCTTGAGGCCATCCAGGTGTCCTGCAGTCGATACCGATATCTTCCTTAAGGCCAGATTCAGCCCCATAGAATTTGAAAGAATATCTAAGGCGGTCGAAACCTCGTCAATGTTATCGAGCGGTTCGCCCATACCCATGAAGACGATATTGGACACTTGGGCAAAGGCTGGATAGCCGCGCTCCTCCCGCCAAGAAACATGCTCACGAATCCAGCGCTGGGCGATGACGACCTGCACCGCGATTTCACCCGCCGTCAAATTGCGTTTGAGGCCCATGCGTCCTGTATGACAGAAGGTGCAGGCCATCGCACAACCGACTTGGCTGGATATACAAAGAGTGATCCGCTTTTTTTCAGGCATCAGGACCGATTCAACGAGTGATCCATCCTCCATCTTCACTAGAAATTTCACTGTCCCATCATAGCGGGACATGGATTCTTCGGCGATGGTGGCTTCATTGCATCGGAAGCGTTCTGGGAACGATTGAGTGAGGAGGGAAGGCAAGCCGGGGGTCGTCCAAGGCTGCGGATCCAGATCTTTATACAGCCGTCGATACAGGGTTTTGGCATGAACCGTCGGCAGGCCCAAGTCAGCGCAAGTTTGCTCGAGATCAGAGAGTTTTAAACTGTACATGTCCTGCATGACGGGCATCCTCGGCCAAAGGGTGCAAGGAGGGCCCAACATAGTGTTAAACGGCAGCTCATGCAAGACAAAGACTAGGAGGCTGGGCCGCCTTCAGCGCCAGCCTCCTAGTCACTCTTAGGATCCAGCACTAAAGGGCCGTGCCGCCTTTCCAACCGATCCGCCATGTCATTGAGAAGAACGACGAGCTCCTGCATTTCATCGCCCTTTCGAATCACAAT
>JBGSRE010000182.1:0-3736 GCA_041737755.1 Oligoflexus sp. | reverse complement strand
CATAGGCGACGAGCTTGCCCAAAGGTGCTTTGTATTCTCGAAGTTTTTGGCCCATCTGTCGGACGACTTCGCCCCGCAAAGGAGCTGGTACCTGACGCCATTGAACAGCCGCATCTTGAGCCGTCTTGATCAGCTTTTCATAGTCAGCTCGATCAGCTTTGTAGACATTGCCAATCAGCTTGCCGTCTACCGGCGAAAAGGAGGCGAAGCTGCCTTTTTGTTTGGAGCCGAACCACTGCGTGCCACTTGTCACAGCCGCATTCTCGGCAGTGATACCCAGTTCTTTTAAAAATTGTAAATCAAGGCTCATGGATTCCTCTTTATTTTAAATAATTTTATTGCACTTTGCGTAGGGTATAAAGGCGACGTTCCCATCCATCCGCTTCGATCTGGAGGATATGGGTAGCCGGAAGGATTTCTCCTGGACCACCCTGCTCGGGCCATTCCACGAAAAGACCCCGGTATGGCCTAGCATCGAGCACACCCAATTCTTGCAAAGAAAAATTTTCATCGGCACGATAGAGATCGAGGTGGGCATACCAATCTTTTTGAATCTGGTACTCATTCATAATCGTATAGGTCGGAGAAACGACGGGCGTCTGGGGCGATAGTCCCAATTGATAGAGCAGGGCCCGAACGAAGCTGGTTTTTCCAGCTCCCATATCGCCTTGCAGCCAGAGCACAAAATCCGAGCAAGGCTCCAGCACGGTCCACACCCTCCGTAGCAGCAGAGGGTCAGCTTCGCTATAACTTTGCCGAAAAATTTCCTGGGTCATGGTCTGCCTTCACGCTTCTTTGGATCCTGGATAAGGATGGAATTGAGGATCATTCAACAGCGCCTTCATTTCCTTTACGGCTTGTGACAAGCCAACAAAAAGTGCCCGGGCGACGATCGCATGACCGATATTCGCTTCTTCACAATGCGGAATGACTTGCATCCACTGCGCATTGGTGTAGTTCAAGCCATGGCCCACATGCACCTGCAGACCCTGCTCATAAGCGACACGAGCGGCGATCTTGAGGGGTTTCATCAAGGCGAACTGTTCCGCTGTGGTCCGGGCTTCCTGCATTTTTCGGCAGTAGTGTCCGGTATGAATCTCAATGGCATGAGCTCCAAGTTGTTTGGCTATTTCCATCGCTTTGGGTTCGGGCTCCACAAAGAGCGAAACAACAATAGCTTGATCGCGCAAAAGCTGAATTTGATCGGCCAATTTTTTGCCTGCTTGGCTCATATCAAGTCCACTTTCAGTCGTAAGCTCCTGGCGTTTTTCTGGGACAAGAGTGACGGATTGGGGTTTGATTTGACAGGCAATGCGGACCATTTCATCGGTTGCCGCGATTTCAAAGTTCAAGGGTACCTGGATGGTGCGCCTCAGCAGTTCCACATCCGTATCACGAATATGACGCCGATCTTCCCGTAAATGGCAGGTGACATTATCCGCTCCTCCGAGTTCGGCAAAAGCAGCCGCTTGAATCGGGCTGGGATAGGATTCCCCTCGAGCATTGCGAAGAGTTGCGACATGGTCGATATTCACACCCAATCGAATCATTTCTTTAAGCCCTTATCTGTGCCGTTTCCAAGGCCCGCGCGATATCCGCAGCCATGGTTTCCAATCGATTCTGGTCCTCGCCTTCGAGCATGACTCGGGCGAGATTTTCTGTTCCTGAGTAGCGGACAAGCACACGACCTCTATGGCCCAGTTTCTCTTCTGCAGCCTGGATCAGTTTGTGTACCTCTGGCATCTGCTCAAAGGGTGTTTTATGCTGCACACGAACATTTCGAAGCACCTGGGGCAAGACGTCCATACAGCGCTTGAGATCCACTAGCTGTTTGCCGTTTTCGAGCATGACTTCCAAGAGGTTTAGAGCTGCCAGGATACCATCTCCTGTGGTGTTCAAATCAGCAAAGACTAGGTGGCCCGATTGCTCACCACCCAGGTTATAACCACCCCGACGCATTTCATCGACCACATAGCGATCGCCAACTTTTGTTCGCACAAGATTGACACCAATTTTTTTCATGGCGATTTCAAGACCCATATTGCTCATGACAGTGGTGACCACGGTGGATTTTTTCAATTTGCCGGTTTTGACCATCTGTCCAGCACAAATAGCCAGAATCTGATCGCCATCGATCAATTCACCGGTGTGATCCACCACGATCAAACGATCAGCATCACCATCCAAGGCAATCCCCATATCAGCCTTATAGAGCTTCACTTTTTCTACCAGCTTGGAAGGATGCAAGGCGCCACACAAATCATTGATGTTTTTGCCATCCGGAGTATTGCCCGTGACAAAGATTTCCGCGCCCAGTTCTTCAAAAACTTTGGGTGCAACTTTATAGGCTGCTCCATGAGCACAGTCGATGACAATGCGAAGGCCATCCAGCTTTAGATGCTTGGGGAATTGTTCCTTTAAAAAGACTGCGTACTGACCAACAGCATCTTCGATGCGTTTGGCTCGCCCTATATGCATTCCCACTGGAAACACTTCAATCTTCGGATTGTCGACCATTTCTTCCAGTTGGTTTTCAATTTCATCCGGCAATTTAAAACCGTTTTCGCTGAAAATTTTGATGCCGTTATCATCATAAGGATTATGCGAAGCCGAGATGACTATACCCGCACAGGCGCGCATGCCACGGGTAAGATAAGCAATGCCTGGTGTCGGCAAAGGTCCGAGGAATTGGACATCGACGCCCACACTGCAAATACCCGATGAAAGAGCCTGCTCCAGCATGTAACCACTGCGCCGCGTATCCTTGCCAATTAAAATTTTGGGATGAGGATAAGCATTACGAAAGTGCAGACCGATCGCCTGACCCAGTCGAAGTACAAAATCTGGAGACATCGGAGTTACATTGGCTTTGCCTCGAATACCATCTGTGCCAAAATATTTACCCACACCCACATCCTTCGGTCATGAGAACATGAAATCATTGCCAACATCTGGGTCCCAGACTAGCTGATTTTGTAGGCTCAAAGAAGCGTTTTCATAGGTTGTAGAAACGATGGGAATGCCGCCAGGATCAATCCTTGCCGATGGCAACAATGCCTTTTTCAGGAAAGGTTTCAATCAAGGCGGTATCAGCTGGAATTTTGACTTTAATATCCTGTTCATGCCGCCCCGGGCCAAGGCCGCGAACTTCGACGAAGGCTCGGAAATCACTGCGTTTGATGAAGTTCAGGACTCCCGGCACGCCTTGAACAAGGATAGAAACGAATTGTGGTTTCACTGTAGCACCCTCATCGGCCCCGACAATTTCCACTGGTATATTACCGAAACGCTTATTTATTTTGCTATCACCGACCTGCATAGCAACGCGGACCATGTCAGTCGAGAGTGCATCGGCACCCAAACCCGGAGATACCAACCTGACATCAAGGACCCGACTTTCCTCATAGCCACTCACGTCAATAGGCTCCGTATAGACGTAGCGGAGCTTCAGGAGATCGTTGCGAATTCCCTTCACGAGCACCGCTTTGGGATCGATATTCACCTTTTCAACGATATAGCCTTCGGCTGGGGTGCCATGAATGGCCTCTTTCACAGGGATGCTACGCTCCATGAGCCGGTCCACAAAGAGATCCAAGTAAGGCTCGTGGATGATGACCTCCAGACGCTCGTGGAGATTCTTGAGATCATCTTTGCTCAAACGAATTCGATAGCGTCCCACCTTTCCCGATGGGATATAAACATCCGCCGTCAATTTCTTTGGCACTTCAATCAGCCA
>JBGSRE010000578.1:0-2283 GCA_041737755.1 Oligoflexus sp. | reverse complement strand
ACAGAAACTATGACAGCCAGAAAGGAAATGGCTCCGGCACAGTTCTTGGTACTTTCAACGAAAGGATCTGAAAAGGACCTCATTTCGGCAAAAACTTGGGTTTCTTTCGTAATGGTAAGAACCTACTGCCTCTCCCCCATTCAATTTGCCCGCGCATCAACCGATCTTACTTATGAAGGGAGGTAGTTTGCATGCAGAAGCCAAAATTACCAAAAGATGAAACGGATCGTCAGGAGGCTCTTGACTCCTATCAGGTCCTGGACACCCTTCCCGAAAGAGATTTTGATGACTTGGTCCTGCTAGCGTCCACGATCTGTCAAAGTCCGATTGCCCTGATCAGTCTCATTGATTCCGATCGCCAATGGTTTAAAGCCAAAGTCGGTCTGGATGCTGATCAGACAGCTCGCGATATATCTTTCTGTGGACATGCGATTCTAGAGCATCAAGTATTTGTCGTTCCTAACGCCACGATCGACGAAAGGTTCGCGGATAATCCTTTGGTCACAGGTGATCTGCACATTAATTTCTATGCTGGAGCTCAACTCAAAACTCCTGAAGGCTTTCATATTGGAACCCTTTGCGTCATCGATCACCAACCAAAGGTTCTTTCATCGGAACAAATCGAAGCTCTGAGTGCCATTGCAAGGCAGGTTATTGGTCAATTGGAGCTGAGGAAAAATTTACGTGCCTTGGAATTGAAAAGCCAAGAACTGAACAAAGCTCATATCGCTGCTCAAGCATCGGCTCAAGCTAAAGGTGATTTCCTAGCATTGATGAGCCACGAAATCCGAACCCCTATGAATGGAATTATTGGCCTTGCCAATCTCTTGCATGACTCTGCCCTCAATTGCGAGCAAAGGGATTGTGTTGATGGCATTCTGCACAGTGGTCATAGCCTGATGATGCTCGTCAATGATGTGCTCGATTTCTCCAAAATTGAATCAGGCAAACTGTCTATCCATTGCGCCAGCATCTTTCTTCCTGATTGTATCAAGCAAGGCCTGATGCCTCTTTCGAATCTAGCCAAAGTTAAAGGTCTTCAACTGGAACTTAAAATCGGCGAAGAAGTTGAAAATGTTTGGGGTGACCCCCTTCGCATCACCCAGATTCTGATCAACCTCGTCGGCAATGCAATTAAATTTTCTGATCAAGGTACCATCCGAGTAAGCGTCGAAAAAATCTCATCCAAGAACTATCACTTTAAAGTAGAAGACAATGGCATTGGCATCCCTGCCGAAGCCCATTGCAAAATATTTGACAACTTTGTACAGGCCGATTCCACAACCACCCGCCGCTATGGTGGGTCGGGCCTCGGTCTCAGTATTTCAAAGCTCTTGGCAGAACTTATGGGAGGCGAAATCGGGGTAACAAGCCAACCTTCAGTAGGTTCCACTTTTTGGTTCACTCTGCCTCTTGAATTGGCAGAGAAGAGTATCCATAAAAAAATCCCTTCGCCCTCTCCCTCCTTGCCCATGCAGGGGCGAATTCTTTTAGCTGAAGATAATCTGATTAACCAAAAGGTGGCTGAGGCCATATTGTGCAGGTTAGGCTTGCAAGTTACTGTCGTCAGTAATGGAGAGTTGGCCATTCAGAAGTGGCAAGAAGAAAGCTTTGATTTGATTCTCATGGATGGCGAGATGCCCAAGCTGGATGGCTATGCGGCAACCCAAACGATTCGTGAAATCGAAAGGAACAGCGGTCGCTCTCCCATCCCTATCATCGCTCTCACCGCTAACGTGATAAGTGGACAGCAGCAGCGTTGCCTAGACCTTGGAATGAACGAAGTGCTGCAAAAGCCCCTCGATCTCGTTCAGCTTCAGGAAACCTTGAGTCGATGGCTTAAAGCTCCCGCGTTGGATCAGGTTAAGAAAGCCAGCTCCGATAAACAATCAGCATAAGTATCTTCAAAAACATTTTTTGCTAGTAAAGGATTCTATCAAACGATAAATCCCTATTTCGTCTCGAGCAAGATCGAAGGAATCTCTTACAAAGAAAATTGACCCTTATTCCATCCCTGAAGCTAGGCCCCATTGATGCTTCAATTCCTATCGAAACCACACACGATGGATGGTATCAAAAAGGGCATTATCGCTGCCGAAATCACATTCCCACACATTCAAACCTGGGTCTCCACCAATATTCCACATGATATCCGGAACTGCATCGACGATCTTGCCAAAGGTATTGAAGGTCAGAGCACTATCCAATTTATTGATATCGGCGCGGTCAACCGTTGCAGGAATCGTTCCACTATGACCAACGAGAGAGGTAAAGCTTGCTCTC
>JBGSRE010000569.1:0-2314 GCA_041737755.1 Oligoflexus sp. | reverse complement strand
GAGAGCAATCATCATGTTGACGATGCCAGCGGCGTAAGCAAAATCCATAGCAACCTCGTGAGGTGGAAGCACATCTCACCTGTCATGGTGAAGACAGGCCATCATAACGAAAGCCGGAGGACAATTCATTGTTATCCCGTGCCCGAACGCAAAAGCCAAAATACCAGTTAGTCACAGAGTGGGTGCAGAGTGCAGCACTTGCCGGCAATCCCGCCGCCGTCGATTCCCTACGACCCGTCACAGTATTCATTCCCGGTGTGGCAGAGGATCAAGCTCAGCGCCGCTTTCCGGTTCTTTATTGCCTCGCACCGTGGACGAGCGCAGGACGCCAGCAGATGGATTGGGAACCGTTCAAGGAAAGTCTCCCCGATCGTCTGCAGAGACTGATGGATGCGGGTGCCTTGAAGCCCTGTATCGTTGTTTGCCCCGATCTCTACACGGCCTTTGGGGGCAGCCAATACATCAATTCGTCTTACTTAGGCGCTCATGCCGATCATATCGTTCAGGAGGTGATTCCTTTTATCGAAGCTCATTATCCCGTTCTGCCGGGGGCGGCCTCTCGTGGCGTTTTCGGTCGATCCTCGGGCGGCTTTGGTGCTCTGCGTTTGGCCTTCGATTCGCCCGGAACTTTTGCTGCCCTTGCTTGTCACTCAGGTGATATGGGCTTTGATCTGCTCTATCGCCCTGACCTCGTCGATCTTTGTTATGCATTGGCTCGCCATTCAGGCAGCGTGCCGGCTTATTTACAGGCATTGCGAAAAGGCCCCAAAATTGCTGGCAAAGATATTCATATTCTCATGCTGCTCGGCATGGCGGCGAGTTATAGTCCGGACCTGAATCGAGCCGAAGGCTTTCGTTTGCCGATCGATCCCATCACGGGTGCTATCGATGAAGCCATCTGGCAGCAGTGGATGGCTCATGATCCCGTGCAACTCATCGAGCAAAAAGCCGGCCAGGAAGCTTTGCAAAAGCTGAAATATCTCTATCTTGACTGCGGCAATAAAGATCAGTACCACCTGCACTTTGGTATGCGGCAATTCAAACGGAAGCTCGAAGGAAAAGGTATTCACCATCAGATTTTTGAATTTGATGATAACCATTCGGGAACCAGCTATCGCTACGATGTCAGTTTACCCCTACTCAGTCAGGCGCTGGTGCACGAGGGATGACAGCGACGGCAGAGACTGGTATCTTCCTCCCCCGTTATACCTATGTATTTGAGAAGGAATGAGCACTTATGACCACCAAGCCAGTTCGCAATGTTGTCATCGTCGGGACCGGTCCTGCGGGACTGACAGCTGCCATCTACGCTGCCCGTGCCAATCTCAGTCCGGTGATCTATGCCGGGATTATGCATGGTGGTCAGTTGACCACGACCACCGAAGTCGAAAATTTTCCAGGTTGGGAGCATGGGATTCTAGGGCCCAAGCTGATGCAAGATATGAGCGCGCAAGCGGAACGATTCGGTACCGAGATTATTTACGATACCATCACGCGCGTGGATTTCACCGGTCCGATTAAAAAACTTTGGACTGATAGCGAAGAAATACAAGCCAAGGCTGTGATCATCTCCACGGGTGCCACGGCTAAGACTTTGGGAGTGGAAGGGGAATGGGGTTTGATGGGGCGCGGTGTTTCCACCTGTGCGACCTGTGATGGATTCTTCTTCAAAGGCAAACGCGTGCTCGTCGTGGGAGGTGGTGATTCCGCTATGGAAGAAGCCAACTATCTGAGCAAACTCTGCAGTGAAGTGATCCTCATCCATCGACGGGAAGTGTTCAAAGCTTCGCCTATTATGCTCGATCGTGCTCGCAACAATCCCAAGATAACTTTTAAACTGCCCTATACCATCAGCTCTTTGCTGTCGGATGCTTCTGGTTTGACGGGCGTGATTTTGGAAAATATCACGACCGGAGCCAAAGAAGAGATGGTGATCGACGGCCTCTTTTATGCGATTGGTCATACCCCCAATTCCGAGGTATTCAAAGAATTCGTCGATACGGATGACCATGGCTATATCAAAGTCAAGGATTTCACCAAGACTAAAACTCCTGGGATCTTTGCTGCGGGCGATATTGCCGATCCGTTTTTCAAGCAGGCGATCACAGCGGCGGGCATGGGCTGTCAGGCTGCTATTCAAGCCCAGCATTATCTCGAAGCCTTTGAAAATAACTAGTCTCTGGCGCCTAAAGCGCCTGAGACTATCCTGAGGAGTGAAACGACGAAGGATCTCGCTGATAAGTACCTGATTCCACGAGATCCTTCGCTTCGCTCAGGATAGTCCCTGGGCGAAATTTTCAATTTCGCGCCAGCG
>JBGSRE010000548.1:0-7122 GCA_041737755.1 Oligoflexus sp. | reverse complement strand
GTTGCTCGACGATGAGGTACGATTGGTCCAGCCGGCCCAACCGTCTCGCGACAAAGGCATGACAGATTGCAGAAGAGTGGAGTTATCGCGCAAGGCCTTATTCATTAAGCCAATCGTCGATCGCTTGACAGCAAGATCCTGGGCCGCACTCACTTCAGCTTCCTTTTCAGCCAGCGTTGTACGCAAAGTAGCGAGGGTGTCGGCATTCAAGGTCTTATTGAAGCGCCAGCGATAGATCAAGTCATACTTCTCTGCAGGCGCGAGGTAGACACTGGGCTTGGCTTTGTCGGATTCGCCAAGGTGGCTATCAAGAAAATCCACAAGGCCAATGTCTGATACAGCATCCGTTAACTGGGCCCAGCGATGGGAAAGGCCTTTGTTTACAGTTGGCCAATAGGTATCAGTCCATGGCGTCCGATCGGTCTTGGCAGAAAAATTGCTTGAGAGAGCTTCGTAACTCAGCGATTCCGTGTAGCCGTTCTTATCAGGCATGTTTTCATTATCAAAACCTTGCTTGAGAGCGGAATCTTGAGAACGTGGCGCACAACTAAGACTTAAAGCAAGAACGGTAAAGATACTTAGAGTTTTTTTCATATCGATTTATCCCTTTTCTTTTGATGAATTAGTTGGAAGATCCTGCTGTGAAAACACCAGTGCTATCGAAGCAGCCGACGCTGATTCCCGTGCCTTGGTTCTGCAGAGCACCAATGAAAGTCGCTGCGGCTTTGGACAGATCGCTGGCACCGGCAACGTTAGCGATGGCTGCCATCGGTGCGTAATCCAACTTATTGCTGACAAAGTTCAAAGAAGCATTGGAAAAGCCTTTGAAACCTTGACCCAGGCTCACGACCATGTTTTTGGAAATGAGTGCCCCATAGCTCCGTCCAAAATCCTGGCGAGTCATTTCAAAGACCAGACGTTTGCCAGTTTTGAGAATGGAGTTTTCAGGATTCTGGCAGCTGCTGCTGGACGCGGTTCCATCGATAGCGAATCCATAGGCTCCGAAGTAGTCGTTATCATCGGACTGATCAGGCACAGCCGCGGCGCTGAAGCGATCAAAGCTATGCTTTTGAATTTGAATGCGGCCGTCACGGCAAGCGATAGCCTGTGCAAAGCTTCCTTCGCTGCCGACATGAACAAACTCGTAGCAGGCGACATCAGCGATGGCTGTGACCTGGTCCTGGTTCAACCAAAGACCGCGAACGTCGGCCAGACTTTTCTGGAGAATAAGTGAAACGCGTCCTTCCAAAGCTGCGAGCTTGGACTGGGCATCTTTCAATTCATTCGAAGTTGAGGTGCTTGCAGCTTCGGCTAGCTCCCTAGCTGTCTGCAGATTGCTGCGCTCAAGTTTCAGTTGATCGATTTCAGCCAGAAGTTTTTCCAGATCTGGATTTGCAAAAGCATCCAGTCGAGTCGTGAGTTCGACGATTTGGCTTTCTTTCTCCTGGACGAGTTTTTCTTTTGCGGCAAGCTG
Source organism: Oligoflexus sp. (assembly GCA_041737755.1). GTDB lineage: Bacteria > Bdellovibrionota_B > Oligoflexia > Oligoflexales > Oligoflexaceae > Oligoflexus. The sequence continues at coordinate 5,648 of JBGSRE010000548.1, read as the reverse complement.
GGCTTCCAACTCGGCTTTTACCGTAGCTGAGGTTCCGTTGGCATCAGCTAAAGATGTCTTCAGTTGGTCACGCTCTGTCTTCAGAGCTTCTGCTTGCAACTCGGCGGCCTTCAGTTTCAACTGAAGATTGGCAAGTTCAGCAGAGTCTGTGCTTCCGCTGACGCGTAGAGCTTCAATCTGACTTTCTTTGTCAGCGATCAGGCGGTCTTGGTCTTTGATTTTTTGGTTGAGTTCCTTGGCCGATTTTTCCTTGGCAGCGAGCTCAGTCTGGAGTGAGAGCTTAGCTTTTTCAGCAGCAGCCTTGTCTTCGGTCACTTGATTCAAATCTTGGCGAGCGGCGATCAGTTCATCTTGAGCCTGAGTCAGTTCGGCAAGGGCCGCATCGCGTTCCGATAGGCTCTGGTCTTTTTCGCTGAGCATTTCGGTGTTTTGGCGGTTGAGTTCAGCATTGCGGTTCTTTAGCTTCTTTTCCTCAGCTGTGTCGCCACAGGATTGCAGGATGAAGGTCAGAAGGCTCAAAGACAGAAGTTGTTTCTTGGACATGTAAAATCTCCTAAAGCATTGAAATATAAAGGGAATCATAGAAATCGACGATTACGGTTACGGAAGATCACAAAGAACGCAGTAAGGAAGTTCAATCCAGCTAAATATTGCAGACAGACGGACGAGAAACCAAAAAGTAAGTCAGATTTGCTTTTGAAGGTCTCTATATATGTCATCTGAACATGCTTAAACGAATCCAGATTGCGCGAATGAACTTAAATAGGAAGAAGAAATGAACTCAGATTGCGCGAACTGTAGGATTCAAGAATGTGCTGATAGAGCATCAAAATACTGGACTGAAAGCGCTGTAAATAACTTGGGAAAGTCGCATACCACTGATTCCAGTATGCAGGCCGAAACATTTCACGTATTCAGGCCAAATGATCTTGGTATTGTCAGTCGCAGAGATTGAAATCAACCAAAACCTCAACCATAGTCAAGTCAATGCAACGCGTGGCAAACAGCTTTGCTCTCAAAATTCTTTATGGGCTAGCCATTCATTTGGGTTTTGCCTGGCTTTTTCTATTCATTCTGCCCAAACATGCTCCAGTAAAAATCGAACAAAAAAAAATCCCTGTCCATCTGAGGATTCAAGCAAGACCCTTAGATTTCGCCCCCAGCTTGCCGACGGCGTCCACACTAGGTGCCGCATCTCAACCAAAGACCAAGTTAATCCAGGTTTCTGATGGGAACCCAGGGGAACCGAAACCATCGCTCCCTCCGCAAAAATATTCTGAACTCCTACCGCAGGCGCAGGCGGGGCAACTGGGATCGGCCAAGGTCCCTGACCGAGGTCCTGCATCGTTGATTGCCGGCAGTCATCAATTTAAGCCGGGCAGCACAGGCTTGACCCGACAAAACTTGGTCGTGGATGCCAGTATCCTCTCCGCGGCGTTTGATGTGCCACTGCTGGCGAGACGAATATCCTCAGGAGCGGAAGCTTTTTTGAGGATCGATCGGATCGCGCCGGCTCGGCTTCGCATCATCAGCCTGCGTGGTGATCCCATCCTGCGCGCAGTTATCTTTGAGAACCTACACAAAGCAGAGGTCTATGCGCTCATCCTCCGCCTGATGGATGAACTGGGAGAAAACTCCTTGCCATTGGTCCTGCAATCCCTGACTGGGGCCGGACCAAGGATGCAAAATGAACTTGATTTTAGCTGGAATGAGCGGAAATTGATCATCCGCAAAACTTCTTCCTTTGAATTTAAACTGCCCGCAGGGGCTATTGCACTTCCCGATGAGGATGCTAAAAGAGCCAAGATTCGCGATCGCCTGCATCTGGAATCCATCCAAAGCTCAGCTGCCTATAGGTCCGCACTTCATAACTTTGATGTGGAGCTGGAAAAGACTCAATCTGGGAGTAAGTGAAGAGGATTAAAGTTTGAAGGTGAAGCTGATCAGCAGGTTTTCCAAAGTGCCGACAACCTTTTGGATCTCAGTGGAACCAGCCACAATTTGCGCATCGCCTTGGCCATCTTGACGAATATAGCCGAGATGCAAGTCAAAGGTTTTGGTGATGATGGAGGTGCCAATCGATTTCCCCAGATAGTCGAGATGCGCGGCTTGATTGGTGCCTTCGCTAGAAATTTTCGGAAAGTTGGAATTATTCGTGAAGAGACCCAGCATGATCTTCCAATAAGAAGGTCCCGTTTCCAAGCCTATAGCATAATTGAATGTTGGCTGACGATCCGGGGTGCCGTTGTTAACAGACACGGGTGTGGAATAGGAGAGCTCGGTACTGAGCAGAAAACCATTCGCAGGATGCCAGGCCGCGCCGGCTCGATAGATAAATGGAATAATCTCGGTATCGTCATCGTAGGTATCGCTACTGTAGTTGATCACATCCGGAGTGCTTGAGGCCACGGGATGTGCCACGGAATTGAAGGTAAGACTGCCACGATTGATCACGGATTGACCAGCCCTTACGCTTATGCCCACACTGAGATCGTCACCATGATATTGAATGCCTCCCATCCCATGGAAACCCTGGTTGGAAACGCGAATCTTTGATTCCTGAACCAGCACCTGGCCACCGTTGAAGAGGACCTGTTGATAATCCATGGCTTCAATATTGCGCGAGTAATAGAATCCTGATCCACCGAGCGACCAGGATTTATTCAGTGCTAGCGCCATGCCCAAGCCGAACATATCGAATGAGTTACTTTCCTGATGAATCCGGGTGAAGTCGCGCGCCTGACCGTCCTCATCGGAGATCTCTTGGAAATAATCATCCTGGTTGATGTTCCGCTTGTCGAGGGTGGAGATCACATAGCCCAGAGAGATGGCCTTTTTATGAAAAACACCGCCGGCAAAACCGCCAAAATAAGTATTCGATTTTTCGACAAAATCTCTACCATTGATCGCTTCCTTAAAGACGACTTCACTGCGAAAATTGGACCAAGTGTTCAACGACACCTGGTTCTGTTTGCCTTGCACAATTCCGGCGGGATTATAAAACAAACCCGAGGGATCATCCGATAATGCGGTATACGCCCCGCCAAGCATCGCAGCTCGACCACCCGGCAGCAGCAAACGATCATAAGTCTGATGCTGCTTTGCCAAATCAGCTCGTGCCGGGCATGCAAAGTTGAAGGCCAACAATAGGAAAAGGAGCCTTAGAAAAGCCGGACAGCAGCATCGCGGCTGTCTTCCCATCCATTGTTTGCTGAGCTTAGCCATATTCGATCTTCATCGCTTGATTCGGACTTTAAAATATTAAAGCCGCGCCTCCTCATGAGCCACGTCTCTACCCATGAGTTTCGGAATAAAATGGCGAATCTCGACCATCTCGATGACAAGTCTCTGCGACGCATGAAGTGCCTTAATGGCTTATCTCTGAATTTTCTTGAATTATATTCAAATATTTTGGATAAATACCCAGAGGACATTACATTAAAAAAAAGCAACTGGGGCTCCCATGGACCAATGCCTGATCGTGCGTAGCAGCGGGGCTTTGCTCGCTGCCGACCAATTTCCAAAGATGCCGCAGGGACGGTCGGTCTTTTTTGTGAATCCCGACTCTTACGACTTGCTTGCTGCGATCAATCCTCACATGCAGGACGAACATGGGGATTTGCGTAGCATCGATAAAAGCAGAGCACGCGACCAGTGGCAATCTTTGGTCGAAATCTATCGACACTTGGGTTTGCGGGTGACCATTCTCGATGCCCTTGCCGATTGTCCAGACATGGTCTTTTGCGCCAATCAGGTGTTTCCTTTTCTGGATGCTGAGCAAAAGCCTGCTGTATTCCTCTCCAATATGCGGGACGATACCCGGCACCGGGAAGTAGCCTCGATAAAGGAGCAGCTGCAAGGCCGTGGCGTGCGGATTTATCAGGGACCACCACGATCATCTGAGACCTTGTTTGAAGGCATGGGTGATGCTCTCTGGGTCCCAGGCCGCCAGCTTATTTGTGGCGGCTATGGATTTCGCACCTCGGCAAGCATCTATGAGCCACTGGCCGAAATCACGGGGGCTTCCATCGCCCTGTTCGAGCTGACCCATCCTAAATTCTATCATCTCGATACCTGTCTCAGTCTGCTCGATGCCCGCACCGCCTTAGCCTGTCGAGAGGGTTTCACGGATCAAGGCTGGGAGCTGTTGCAGAGCCTTTTTCCCGATCTTATTCAAGTGCCCATTGAAGAGGCCGATGCCCCGGGATTCGCCTGCAATGCCCATAGCCCCGATCAACGCCATGTGATCCTGCAAAGGGGTTCAGCCAAAACCTGCGCAGCTTTGCAGCAGCGAGGATTTCAAACGATCGAAGTCGATACCGATGAATTCATCAAATCGGGTGGTTCAGTCTTTTGCTTGAAGATGCAGAATCTCTGGGATCATTGGGCGATAGGCGAAATGAACTAAGTGTTCATTTCCAGATCGGATCGGAGCAGAACGACAAAGCTGGTGCCGGAGTCGGTGGGATAATCCTCCCGACATCGACTTTCCACACTCAGTTTGCCCCCGAAGGCCTCGATAATATGCTGGGCGAGCGGGAGCCCAAACCCTGTGCCGGCTTCCCCATCCGTACCTTGCCGGCTGGTCGATCGAAAGTCATCAAAGAGATGCGGGAGAAGGCTGCCGGGAATTCCGATACCCCGATCCCGAACTTCGATTCGAATCGAGTTCTGTTGCCTTTTCACTTGAATCAAGATCGTGCTGCCGGACGGTGAAAATTTGATGGCATTGGATACGAAGTTACTCATGACTTCGTTAAGGAACATCACGGGCTCGGCGATGACTCGAACGTTTTTCAACACGTCAGGAAAATCGATGTCTAAGTTCTGCTGCTTGGACTGGAGTCTTTGGCCAAAAATAAAGTGAAGCTTTTCGAAAATTTCTTCTAGTGGGACGAGGCTTGTTTCGACCAGGAGTTTGCCGGCTTTTGCAGCCTGCACCTGTTTGACTTTGCTGAGAATGTCGTTGATCATATCCGAAGCACGGGCAATCCGCTGCAGAGCTTCCATATGTCTCGGCTCGGTTTGACCCTGGCTTATCAGCAGTTCGGCATGTCCAGAAATCAAGGTCAAAGGATTGGCGATATCATGCGAAACGATATTGAGCAGATTATCGAGTTTTCTCGTTTGCTGCATCACGGTCAGTCGGTTAGATCGTAGAAAGAGATAGGCCATAAATGCGATCAAACTCGTGAATAGACAAAGCGAGAAGACTCGGTAGGGAGCGCCGAGCATAACGATGGGCCGCAGTTCACCGGATAGATATTCGCGGAGGGCTATCCCTATTAAGGCGAGGATAGCCAACGCGCTGCCATAGACTATGCCCCTCACTTCGAGCATCAACCCAGCAGCTAGGGGCAAAAGCGTTAGCCAATAGGCCACTGGTCCATGCAAACCTCCGACGATGCTAATGGAAAATCCCATGGTCATAGCACTGTGGGCAATGAGATAGAGGCAGGCTCGCTCAAAACTAATTTTTTTTCTCGAGTAAAGAAATACTGGCAAATTATTGAAGGAAATCAGCAAGACAGCGAGTCCGAGATAGGCCGATCCATAGAGACTTATGATGATGCTCAAAGCCAGCAGAATACCTATGGTGCCAAACGTATAGAAAGCCACCAGACGGCTATCTAGGTCCAGTTTCTCGC
>JBGSRE010000542.1:0-9747 GCA_041737755.1 Oligoflexus sp. | reverse complement strand
TTCTTCCAATGCCGACGTAGTTCCACATAATTCGCCGAATTTCATCCCAGGTATGGGTCAACACCACCAATTCGTCGGCAGGAATTGTATTGGACGAATTCCAGTCAGGAACTTTAGTTTCTGGAAGCGGCGGCAAACCTGCGCTCTGAACATGTCGGGCCGCTCGATCGGCAAATACTAAAGCCTCGAGCAAACTATTGGAAGCCAAGCGGTTGGCACCATGCAAACCGGTGCAGGCGACCTCACCAATCGCAAAAAGATTGGCAACAGTTGTACGCCCCCAGGAATCCGTCACCAATCCTCCGCAACTGAAGTGGGCGGCCGGGACGACTGGGATCATCTCTTTTGTCATATCGATGCCCTGCTGCAGGCAGACGGCATAGATGTTGGGAAAGTGAGCTTTTATTTTTTCTTCACCGATGCCGCGCGCATCTAAATAAACAAAAGACATCCCACTCTTCTTGATTTCATGATCCACGGCTCGGGCCACGATATCGCGCGGAGCAAGTGATTCGAGAGGCGAGTACTTTTGCATGAAAGCTTGGCCCTGAGCATCTTTGAGAACAGCACCCTCGCCCCGCACTGCTTCCGAAATAAGAAAAGTCTTCGCCTTAGGGCTGTAGAGACAGGTGGGATGGAACTGCATAAATTCCAGATTGGCCACCTTGCAGCCAGCGCGCCAGCCCATCGCCAGCCCATCGCCCGTTGCACCATCAGGGTTCGAGGTGTAGAGGTAAACCTTGCCATGACCACCCGTACAGAGAAAAGTAGCCTGCGAACGGAACTGTATAATCTGCTTTCGAGTGCTATCGTAAACATAAGCACCCAGGCAGTTATTGGTTGTAAACTGCGGTCGGTACTTATCCGTAGTCAGCAGGTCGACGGCAAACATGCCGTCAAAGACCTGAATATTAGGATTATCCATCACAGCTTGGATCAGGGCCCGGAGAACTTCCTGTCCCGTGAGATCATTTGCATGGATAATTCGACGTGCAGAATGCCCACCCTCACGGGTGAGATGGTAAGGTTGGCTGTCCGATGCGTCCTTGGAGCGGGTGAAATCCACTCCAAGTTCGATCAACTCATTAATGAGCTGCGGCCCTTTCTCAACGACCATGCGAACAATATCGCGACGGCATAGACCCGCCCCAGCTTCCAGGGTATCCTCGATATGCTGGTCGAAAGAGTCTTCGGGGCCAAGGACGGAAGCGATTCCGCCCTGAGCGTAGGCCGTGTTGTTTTCAAGAAGACTGCCCTTAGCAATGACAATAACCTTGCTGAATTGACCTAGTTTATGGGCCAGCATCAATCCTGCGATGCCCGAGCCAATGATGAGATGTTCTGTTTCAATAGTCAGCGCCATCTGAGCACCTTTCATGGAAAACCCGCAAATTCCGTGGTCTTCACTCGGTATCTTCAGCTATATTGAGATCCGTACCGAATGTTGTATGCCGGTGCGGCGGCAAAGGGTTTGCACAACCGAGGCCAAGTAACCCCTATGCGGTTGCCTATCAATATCATGAGCAGTTCGAAGGCGAAAGATGGATAACGAAAAGCAAGATCTCAAGCACTGGATGCGCAATCTGCCGAATAAGCTCACGCTGTTTCGGATCGCCATCATTCCTGTGATTTGTTTTCTCTATATTTGGGACTTTAGGCCACTCAACTATCTGACCGCCGCGCTGTTTGCAGTGGGAGCCATCACTGACTTTCTCGATGGCTACATTGCGCGAAAGACGAATAATGTCACCCGCATTGGTGAGGTGCTGGACCCTATTTCTGACAAGTTATTGATCACCGCGGCTTTGGTATTACTTACGGAAGCGAAAATTCTCGGTGGCTGGATTACAATACTCATCCTTTGTCGAGAAATAGGCATCAGCGGACTGCGCCTCGCTGCCAGTGAGCAGGGTATCAGCATCAAGGTTTCAAGCTTTGGCAAAATCAAAACAGCCTTTCAAGACGTCGCCATCGTCTTGCTTTTGGTCCGAATTGATGAATACCATCTGTGGGGAATGCTACTCTTATGGATTTCAGTCGGGTTTTCTTACTTTTCGGCTTGGCAGTATTGGAACAAATTTTGGCAGCACACTCGCCATCATTTTCAATAGAAAGTAATAATTTCAGATAGTTAAATCCTTTTCCTCGAGATTTTTCAAGGAAATCGCTGTTTCAACTTAACTTCCAGCAATGACCGCCGATATCAGAACAGTTATGAGGAGTGTCTTAACAGTTTTGGCGGCTTATGTCAGAGGACAAACCAAAAAAGAAGCGCTTTGAAGGGCTCATCCAGTTTAAGGAAGCCCTCAGACAAACCATCGTGTGCCTACAAGCCTCGATGGAGGATCGTTTCGCCAGTTCTTTGCAATCCGAACTGGTCCGTCGCCTGGACGAAAACCCAGATCACACCCATCATTTGCTTTTTTCATCTTCTGGCTGCATCGCCAAAGTGGATGAAGTTCGGCAAATGACCGATCAGCATTTACTGGCTCGCATCTATCAGCAGCAATCTGAAGATTTACGCAGCGAATTAAAATATTCCACAAAAGATGCGGCCCACATCACTCTATGGCTTGATCCAGCGGATCCTTTGATCACCAGCTACTTTTTCCGTCTCGTCTCGCTGGCATGCAGTGGCAAAGACAATTTCGATCTCAAGGACTGTCTGTCTTGGGGCAGTATCATCCAATCCCAAGCAACACAGACTGCAGAGGCCGTTGAAGACTTTGTTAAAAACTGCAGTAAGCAGTACGGCTTTAGCTGGGATAGAACCGCCATCATGCTGAGCTTTGTGCAGCGGCTATGCGGTTTCTTGCAAAGCTACGAAAGCATTCATCTGGTAGGCGATGGTTCCTATATCGGCCTGCTTATCGAAGGTAAACCCAAAACGGATGTGGCGCAAAACCTCCAAGCTACGATTGACCAGCTCGCAGCCAGCGATGCTCACACGATCGCCATCAATATCGCAGCGGATCCGGAAGCTTGCACCCAATTTGTCATGCTCATGCCGATTCGCCTGCAAAGCAAAGCAGTTTCCCCGTCTTTATTAAAAGGATTTGTGCTGCTCAACAACGTGTGCCGCAAGCCTAAGACTCAGAAAAGCAAACTCGCCGGCTAGTTCGAACAACTCCTTTGCAAGCTTGCTCGTGACAGAATCCACTATTCCTATTATAATCCAAACATATCCAAATATTGCTGAATAAATGGGGCAGCCATGGCATTACCTCAGATCGATGCGGCCACCTGCGCAGTCATTGTCACCCTAAGCCTGTGGATGTGGACCCGACTCAAGCTGCCCGAGGGCTGCCACTATCAAGAGGCCAGCCTGCGTCGGCAAAACATCTATGCCTACTGGTCTTTCGGCACGTTAATTGGTCTCGAACTGTTAGCGGACGCTCTACCCACCCATTTACTGAGTTGGATCATTGGCCCCTTAAGCGGTCTGGTGTTCTACAGCTTCGCCGTCGCCTCCTATCAGTCGGAAACAGGATTCTGGTCCAAGCGCCGCAATCAACTGCTGGGTCTGACCGTCACGCTGCTGCTCAGCGTCAGCGCCGCTTTCCTGTTGACGGAGTCTTCCTTCGTGCCGATGTTCACCGCCCTGGCTATCAGCCACTTCTGTCATAAAAAATACGTCCAAACGGTGTTTGCAAGCATGAAAGACATCGAGACACTTCAAGCAAAACTGCTGAAGCAGGAAGCTGCCTATGCCAACTTGCGTCACTTCGACACTCTCCCCATCCGCCAGACTTCTCAGCAAGCCTGATTTCACTCGAGTAAGACGGTTGAAGATTCTAAAAAGCTGGTCCATATTAGGCTCTTCATAAAGCTACAGGAGTACCATTCGTGAAGAGCCTTGACGTCGTTTCCATTTGCAATGCCCTGGTCGATATTTTGGTTCAAGTTGACGAACGCGATATTGAATCTCTCGCTTTGAATAAAGGCATCATGCATCTCGTGGACGATGCTCGACAAATGAACGTCGTGGCCCATTTCGCGGAAAAACACAAAACTCAGGAGCTGGGTGGTTCGTCGTTAAATGCGATTCGAACTCTGGCTTCACTTGGTGCGAAGACCTCCTTTGCCGGATCCATCGGCCGCGATTCATACGGAGTGATGATCGACAAACGTCTGCAAGACCTCGGCATCCGCGGTAAACTTCAGCAGGTCGACGCGCACACAGGCCTCTGTTTTATTCTCGTGACTCCCGATGGCGAACGCACGATGAATACCAGTCTGGGTGCCAGCTGTTTGTTTGATGAAAGCATCGTCCCAGAAAACGACATTGCTGATGCAAAAATATTCCACTTTGCAGCCTATCAATGGGCCAATCCGAGTCAGATTAGTGCTATCAAGAGGGCTTTGGACGTTGCCAAATCTCATGACACGCTTATCTCGTTTGATCTCGCCGATCCATTCGTCGTGCGGGCCAATCGTGAGGCCTTTATCCCATTGATCAAGGACTATGCAGATATCGTTTTTTGTAATCGTGAAGAAGCTCGTCTGCTGTTTGATTCCACTCCGGAAGTTGCATGCAATTTCATCGCTGAGTCCGGGGCGATCGCTGCTGTGAAGCTAGGGGCTGAAGGCGCATTAATTGGTCATGGTGATCGTCGTATCAGCGTGCAACCCGTAGCCACGACCGTTATGGATACAACTGCTGCTGGCGATATGTTTGCCGCTGGATTCCTCTACGGAATGTGCCAAGGTAAAAATTTGGAAACTTGTGGACGCATGGCTGCAGAATTGGCCAGTGATGTGATCAGCCGCCTCGGCGCGACCGTATCCAACCAGGCTCTGAATACCGTGAAAAGTCTGTAAGATTCTTACCAGGGAGTGGGCTGAGTTTTCGGCGGAATAAACCGTACCAATTGCGGATCCTCCGGATAAAAGTCAGCTCCCCGAATCAGTTTCCAGTAGAAGGATTCGGCCTCCTTTTTCTTCTTAAAAACGACATAAGACTCACGAAATTCTTTCAATTCTGGAACTGTATAGTTGACCGTCACGCGGTACCTACCATTTTGCAAAAACTCAAAAGCCACCTTATTCGCTGTATAGGCTTCGCTGCTTGCGCTTGGCAATCCAAGGCCCAGCAAGAGACTCCAGAACGCTCGCCAATGCATCACGCCCTCCCCTGACAGATATATGTTTTTTATCGGCAGGAAACCGGCACTTCTGAATTCTTCATGAGAGCTCAATCTCTCAGGATTCTTTCATGACAATCCGGGCATCCTAAGGTAAAAGATGAGATCAAGGCTTTCCCTTGGCAAAGCTTTCGATCTAGCAAAGACCATTTCGATGAGGAAACAGCAATTTTATGGCGGAAAACATCAAGCCCCAGACCAAACCTGGCTTTTGGAGCCCGGAGAATTTACGCCAACTTGGCATTCTAGTCCTGGCTATTTTCGCATTCCGCTGGTCAGTGGCTTCCCCCTACCACGTTCCAACGGCTTCCATGGAACCGACCATCAAAGTTGGCGATCGTCTGTTGGCCTTTAAACTTTCTTATGATCTTAAAGTTCCCTTTACCGATATCTCGCTGGCGTCCTGGGGCATACCCAAGCGTGGCGATATTATCGTTTTCAAGTATCCGCAAAACCCTGAGATTGACTATGTGAAACGAGTGGTTGGAATGCCCGGCGATCATATCAAAGTGGAAGCCAACATCCTCTACATCAACGGTATCGCTCAGGAACGCACAGACGCCAATGGGGAACGCACTATTCTGGAAGACATCACCAACAACCCCGATCAAAAAGATCTCTTCAAAGAGAATCTTTCCGGTCTTGAACACTGGGTGATGCAGGATAAAAGCACGAGCCCTTATTACGACATCGGCAGAAAATTCCCAGCTGATGGCGACGATCGAGTGGTTCCAGAAAATTCGTTCTTTGTCATGGGCGACAATCGCGATAACTCAACGGATTCCCGAAGCTGGGGATTTGTGCCGAACAGCTACGTTCGAGGTAAGGCCCTGTTTGTTCTCTGGAGCTGGTATAACCTCGACGAGGACGGTCTTTGGCCTACAGTTCGCTTCAATCGCTTCGGCCACTTGTTAAATTAACTCCATGAATTAACTGCCTTTTCCTTTTACTTCCAACGAGGACTCAACCCTGGTCATTTTCTGCCGAAAGATGAGCTGGGTTCGGAGAAATTGGCGAGTAAGCGGAGGGCAAATCATGCACCATTTGGAAACGAGCTTTGACGTCATGTTTGCCAAAGAATATTGGACAGGAGATTCCCGTGATGGCCGCCTCGTTAATGGCGACGGCTATCACTACTACCAGATCACCAAAGACGGGAAGATTCTGGAAGCTTTTGAATACTATGAACGTGATGATGGCACGAGCGTAGTGTCCCCGCTGCCTGAAATGCGTAATGTTCATTGGATTCAGGATCTTGGTTTTGACGATCTGGAAGTTCTCGACTTTATTGCTGAGTCTGAATTTCAGCAGGTCAAAGAATCCACCTACAAGCACAGCTAGTCTCTGGCGCCTAAAGCGCCAGAGACTATCCTGAGCGAAGCGAAGGATCTCGTGGAATCAGGCATTTATCGGCAAGATCCTTCGTCGTTTCACTCCTCAGGATAGTCTCTGGCGCCTAAAGCGCCAGAGACTAGCTAGACTAAAAAAAAAGAAAAGGCCTGCATGAAAAGCAGGCCTTTGTTGCTTTTACAAAGCTCAATCGTCGCTATCATCCTCAGCACCAACAGCCTCCAATTCGCGTCTTTCCAGGACATGGCGATACCAGGAGAGGGTTTGATCAATCAGCCATTGATTGGCTGAATAGAGTTGAGGTGGCACGATCTCATCGCAGTAATCCCGCAAGTCCACGAGTGATCCTTGTGGATTCACTCGAATCCAATCCTTGACCGTTCTCTTAAAATGATTCACGTCAAACATAGAGTCTTGGCCTTTCTCCACCCCAGCAGCTGGGATCCCCAATGCCTTGCATGTACATGACAGGCGTCTTGGTTTTTGTTACCCTTAGGCTCGATTCGGCACCTAGGTAGTTTTCTTGAGGCAATATTTTCCTGCTCATAAGGAATCAGTGATGGCAGACCCTATAAACCCACGAATTCTTTTCGACCTCGATAAAATTTTTATGGGTTCACAATTCGCTGTGAATGATGTTTTTCAGTTACTCGGAAAACCACTCACGGCCTTAATTGAACGACTCCTCAAGGAGCAAGAAGTCACTGATCGCCCAGTCGTTCGGGGCAAGGTGTCTCCCCAAGCTATATTGGAAGGGGCGGTGTTCATTGCCGAAGGCGCAGAAGTGGGGCCTTTTGCCTATATTCAGGGACCAGCCTATATTGCGGAAGGCGCCGAAGTCAGGCACGGCGCCTTTATTCGTGGCAGTGTCTTTATTGGGCCTAAAGCGGTGGTGGGGCACACGACGGAGGTTAAGGGGTCGATCTTCTTCGATCATGCTAAAGCAGGACATTTCGCTTATGTTGGCGATTCCATACTTGGTTATGACGTCAATCTCGGAGCTGGTACCAAACTGGCTAATTTAAAGTTGCGCGGCGATGAAGTGAAGGTCCAGCATCCCACAGAAGCGGCAAGGGTCAAATCCGGTTTACGCAAACTCGGTGCGCTTGTCGGTGATCGTGCTCAGACGGGATGCAATTCTGTGCTCTCGCCAGGCACTCTTCTTTTACCCGACACAGCCGTCTTACCCTGCGTGCACTACCACGGAACCTTGAGCAAGGGAATCGCTCGCACATCCACCCTTTCGTGAACAAGAGGATATTCATGCTCTCTCGAAATGCTATTATCTTGCTAGCTTCCCTCATTTTTACCCAAGCCGCTTGGGCTTTCGACCAGCAGCATACAGCTTGGGCCGAGACTTTAAAAAGCTATCGCAATGAACAGGGACTCGTGAACTATGCGAAGTTAAAAGAGGATGGCAAGCGGGATCCCAAATTACCCTTCCTCCTTTACTTGAATGAGCTCCAGACTGTGACCGATGCTGAGTTTAAGACCTGGGAGCCAAACCCAAAGAAAGCCTTTCTGATCAACGCCTACAATGCATTGACGATCAAACTCATCATCGATCACTATCCGGTCGACTCGATCAAAAAAATCGGAGGGTTTCTAGCCAAACCTTGGAGTGTAAAATTTTTCAAGCTTCTGGATGGTAAAATTCAAAAGCTAGATCCCTTGGAACATGACATCCTAAGGCCCGAGTACAAGGACTATCGTGTGCATGCCGCCCTCAACTGCGCATCTATCTCCTGCCCTTCCTTGCGCGGCGAGCCCTATGTCTCAGATCGCTTGGAAGCTCAATTGGATGAGCAGATGCAAGTATGGCTGAAAGACCCGACCCGTAATGTCTTTGACGACAAAACGGGGAGCCTTAAAATCTCGCGCATTTTTGATTGGTATGAAAAGGATTTTGAAAACTGGGGTGGAGGAGTTCGTGAAGTGATTCGACGCTATGGCCCACCCGCTGCTGTCCAGGCTTTACAAAAGAAAGGCAAGATCAGTTATATGGATTATAACTGGTCTTTGAATGAGTCGCGTTAGAAAACCATTTTCTTAAGTTCGGCTAGCTTAGCCTTCTCTTCAGCGGGAAGATTGGTCCCGGAACTTCCGGTGTAGCCATACATCAGAAACTCTTCGTAAAGACCAAAGGCCTGACGCGCGAAGGAAGATTTAGGGGCAAGCCGAATAGCTTCCTCCAGGTACATGCCCGATTCTGCCGCGAGCAGAGGTTCACCGATTGCCAATTCGCAAAGTCCAAGCTGAAAGTAGGTTTCTGCCTTGTCTTGCGAGCTTACTTTGTCTTTCTTCAGATGGTCTTTGAGATATTTCGAGGCATAGATGTAGTAAACCAATCCGCTGCGATCTCGAGGATACTCATTGACCATTTTGCCTTCTTTGATAAGGAGCTTGGCATATTCCAAATCGGATTGCTTTTTGTTTCTTTTCTTGACCTTATTCAATGCCTTCACCCAAACTTCCAGATCGTGCTTGATCATCACGGGCATAGGTTTTTTCATAAGAGTGGAAAAAGTTTTAATCACTCGATCATTTTCATTTTTTACGCGCACAGCTAAAACGAGGTAATCCACCAGCGGATCAAAGTGCAGAAGCTCTTCCGAACTCATCGATTCGTTGGTGAAGATCCGCTCGTACTCATCCATGGCTTGATCGAATTGACGACTCAAGGACAAAAACTTGGCTTTACCAAAGGTACCAAGGGCATCCATGTTAACGTTCTTGGCAAAATCCATCGTGAATTCCGAATCGCTGGCACTGGTGCGACTCGTATGGCAACTGAGGCAGGTATCAAACACTTCTTCCACAAAGAAATGGGCTTGGTCACCATAGCCTTCCCGATATTTAAGCGCTGCTTGCCGCGCATTTCTTTCCAGCTGAAAACTCATGTAGGCATGACCTTTTTCATCTTTGCTGGCAAGCTGATTGATCATCGTCGAATGCTCGGCGATCAAGTTGAGATTTTCCTGAATCGTCTTGCTATTCTCTTTGCTCATAAAAGAGCTTTTGTTGAGTGTAAGAGGAAAGATGGTCATCAAGGATGCATAGACAGCTCGCATATGGGGCCGAAACTCCGCGTAGTCCTTTTCGCCTGATTTGATTTTATAGCCACTGAGAATAAGGGCACACAGGCCCAAAATGACCGCGCTTTTTTTCATGCCGGAAACTCCTTGAATCGCATCCCTAAAGCATACCGAAAGGCCTGCGCTCATGCAAGATAACTAGTCTCTGGCGCTTTAGG
>JBGSRE010000541.1:0-3205 GCA_041737755.1 Oligoflexus sp. | reverse complement strand
GAGGAGGGGGTGGCAGTTTACTTTAAACCGCGTCTGCTAACTCGGCAATGGTGACCCATTTGCTGTAGAGACTGTTAGCAGCCAATGACTTTTTAGTGAGAGAATCAAATTCGAAGCCTGCGTTCATCCGCTCTTCAGCCTTGGACCTCCAACGACAATGCATAAAGCCTTTGACTTCCTGACCATCGATCTTCAAAGTAAATTGCACAGTAGACATAGGCTCGAGAGTTGCCTCTAGCATCACTCCAAGACCACCGTTACTGATATTCACAATTTCGCCTAGGACTGTATCCCGGCCATTGAATACTTCTATTTTCTGCAGATGATGGCTGGATTTTTGGCGCAAAAACTTGCGCTGTTTGTTAACTTCTATATGCAGATCGTTATTCTTCAGAAATTCAATGAAATTAGATGAGCTAAACGGCTTATTAATCACCCCTGAAATTCCGGCTTTAAACAAGACATCGACCGCGACTGAAGTATCGCCCGTCATGATAACGACAGGAATTTCCGTGGTATGTTTGATAGCATAGGCAAGTTCATCGCCACGCATTTCGGGCATGCGATAGTCGGTCAGCACACAGTCAATCACATACTGTTTGCTTTTTATCAGGTGCAAGGCTTCACGAGCGCTATCAGCGAGTATGACTTCAAATCCTGCTGATTCCATGGATGCCTTAAGAGCTTCCAAGAATTCTCGTTCATCATCGACCAGCAGAATCTTGCCCATAAAAAGCTCCCTATCCGCTCAGCTTGCAAGCTTATCTTTGAGTGTCATCAGATGATCCGCCATCTTGCTTCGAGCGGTTTCGTCTAGGCCGAAGTGCGCAGCATATTTTTCGAAGAGTGGTTCATCCATCCGTGTGGGTTGCAAGAGAACCCAATGCATAAACTGATTGCCTAGCGCCACAATCTGCTGGAGATTGGGCTCCTTTTTGGCTCCATCCGCATCGTCTTCCATGAAGTCCAAGACGTCGGCCGATAACTCAGAAACTTTTTTTGGCAGCGTATGGTGAAAGGAAATCGCATGGACCACATACTCGGGAAAGCCCCAAAGTGAAGCCGCAATCTCGCCCAATACGACATGAGAATAGGCATGCAAGGCAAGCTCGCCCTGCTGCCAACTTTTGGGCCGCAGTGGATTATTCGTCTGGCGTGCGACATCGTCCGTGATATGGGGAAAGCAGATTGCAGAAATCACCTTGCCGATATTGCAAAGGCAACCTGCGATGTAAGCTTCGTCTTTCGAAACACCGTGACTAAAGTGCTCTGCGAGGTATTCACATATTTTGCCGGTCAGAAGCGATTCTTGCCAATAGGCATCTTTGCCAAAGTAATGCGTTTTAAAATCGAATTCCTGCAGGGTTTCCGCTAAAATAAGTTCGTTCAAAGTTTTTCTGCCAACGAAACTGATGGCATGTTCCAAACTGCTGAATTCGGGAGCAGTCGAAGCCCTGAGATTGTTGGCCATGCGAATCACGCCCATCGCGATATTGGGCGCTTGCTTCAAAGCTTTTTTGATATCGGCTGACGAGGAACGCTCGTCAGAAATAACGGTTTGAATGGTCATAATAGAAGTTGGAATCAAAGGGATATTGCGTATTTCTTGGACATTTCTAAAAATAGTCGCGGCTGCTTCGCTCATATGAAGCGTCGGAGAATACCATTCGTATTCACCCTTTTTAAGGACCAAACCACTTCCACAGGAACATTCAAACCAAAGAAAGGCTTTGGGACAAACACGAAATTTCGAAGTCCCCTTCAGGTAGTCCTCAGGAGCTTCGTAGACCCGTTCGCAGCATTGGCAAAATGTTGGCTTCATTGGTTCCTCTTAAGAGCAGTCGCTTGTTCGCAGACTCCTCCTCGCTCTTGTCATAATCGTCCTGCCCAGCCAAAAGCTTAAGAAATACCATCGAACGACTTTGTTTGAATGGGATAGTTTTTCTATATCAATTTGTTTTTATTGGCTTTATTTCAGCAGCCAGGGATCCCTCAAAGATATCTTCTTGGCGGATTTTGCTGCTTTTAAAAAACATTCTCTTGCATTCTCCTTGGTAAGTTTTGGAGGGGCCACCTATCAGCAGCGAAAGGATCATGCAGCCACCAGCATCCTCTGCGGCGATGTTTGCTTCCGCATCTCATCTGGGTCCGCTTCTATCTCCTGGCGAAAGCTTTGAGGCTTCTAGC
Source organism: Oligoflexus sp. (assembly GCA_041737755.1). Lineage (GTDB taxonomy): Bacteria > Bdellovibrionota_B > Oligoflexia > Oligoflexales > Oligoflexaceae > Oligoflexus. The sequence continues at coordinate 1,018 of JBGSRE010000541.1, read as the reverse complement.
AAAGAAAATTACCAAGATAAAAGGCTGATCCAACTCACCGAACTTACTTCCTTTACGATTTTTTTCATGCATAAGCTCAATAAATGGTGGTCTATCGTCGAATGACTGATGTCAAAGATAAAAAGTATACGTGCCGTAGATGGAGAAACTTTCATGCAAGTACACAATGGTGTTTCGATGCTCACGGATGCGGCTCAGGCGGTCGCTGAAATCGTTAAACAATGGCCCAACGGCAAGCCAGACTTTATATTTGTCTTCCATTCCACCCAACAGGATTCGGAAGCAGTTGCACGATCCGTCAACACACTTTTTCCTGGCGTTCCTTACGCTGGCTGCACAACCTCGGGTGAGCAGATGAATGGCGCTCACTCCAATGGCAGTCTTGTCATGTCAGGCATTTGGTCACCTGAAATACAATGGCATGCCACCGTATTGGATAGACTCTCCACGCTCGATGAACATCGCGCGCGAAAAACGGTCGATCAACTCCTGGCTAACTTCGGATTGGATCGTGAGCAGATCAATCCTGAAAAACAGTTTTGCCTGACTTTTATCGATGGATTTTCGATGAAGGAAGAACTCGTTTCAGCCTTAGTCAGGGGCGCTCTGGAAGGAATGCCCCTCCTCGGCGGCTCAGCAGATGACAATCTCCAATTTAATGAGACCAAGATTATTGTTAACGGTGGTTCCTATACCGGTGCCGCAGCTTTGATCATGGCCGACAGTCGCGATGGTTTTCAAATCATCAAGCATCAGCCTTTCGTGAACAATCTGTGCTGGAGTATGAAGCTACCAGCCTAAACTCCGGCATGAGTCCATTCCTGGTTTGTGCCTTTTCGATTTTTAGGTTCTTGATGTTTGCCAATTTTGGCTTTTTGGCATATTTAGTCGCTGGCGCGAAATTGAAAATTTCGCGCAGGGACTATCCTGAGCGAAGCGAAGGATCTCGTGGAATCAGGTACTTATCGGCGAGATCCTTCGTCGTTTCACTCCTCAGGATAGTCTCTGGCGCTTTAGG
>JBGSRE010000529.1:0-7430 GCA_041737755.1 Oligoflexus sp. | reverse complement strand
AGGGCTGCAAGGCTTGGTGCATTGGCAATAGCTGTACCGTCGAAGCCCGCTGCTGCAAACTTAGTGATTGAGCTCCTGCATCACACCATGCAAAACCTTGCGAAAACTCTCCTTGGTTTGGTCTCGATTCACGTGTCGCCCCCCTTGGACCATCCGCTTGCCTTGAACATAGACATCTTCAATAAGACTACGGTCACCTGCATACATGGCAATACCTAAAACAGAATCTAAAGGTCTTTCCAATAATCGATCATGTTCACTATCCAGAACAATCGCATCAAAAGGCTGACCAGGCTTGAACGCTTCTCCGACTAGCCCTAAAGCCTTTCGACCCGAAGACTGGACATGGTTGAAGAGCAAAGCTCCTGAATCCATCTGCTGTGCATTGGCGAGAATGTTCCTCTTTTCTAAAAAAAGTCGATGAAAAGTTTCAGGAAATCGTGCTTCGCCAAAAGGACAAAGCCCGACATGAGAATCAGTCCCAATACAGAAAGTGCCTCCCTGACTAAAATACTCGGGGAAAGGAAAGATACCATCGCCGAGGTTGGCTTCTGTCGATGGACACAGCACCACTGTCGCCTTTGATGCGACGAGCTTCTTTATTTCCACAGAATTGATATGAGTCGCATGGACCAGATTATGGTGGTCCGACAAAGGAACATTGTCATAGAGCCAATCGATGGCCCGGCAATGATAGGTCTGTTCAAAGAGCAACGCATCACTCGACTGCTCAGACACATGAAGGTGAGCTGGCCCCAGAGCCCAGTGGGTTCCTAAAATCGTCTTGATATCGCGCGGCGGCGCCGCTCTCATCGAATGCACCCCATAGCCGACCAAAACTTCGGGATAGAGTTTACGATTGACGTTGGCAATCTGCTCCAAGAGCGATAGATACTCATCGGTATCCTTGCAATAGAAACGACGCTGCTGGGGTTGAATCGCTTTACCTGGCGCAGACTGATGGTAATAGACCGGTACCAGGGTCAATCGAATGCCGGCGCGTTTCGCAGCTTCCATAATGGCCTCGGCAAGTGCCGCAGGCTGCTCGTAAGGCTTGCCCGATTTATCATGATGCAAATAATGAAACTCACAGACCGAGGTGTAGCCATATTCCAGAAGGACTTGATAAAACCGAGTCGTCAGCTCCATCAGCTGCTGGGGATCAAGCACATCAGCGAGTTGGTACATCTGCTCGCGCCAGGACCAAAAATCATCCGTCTCATGCCCAGCCTGCAGTTGCTCAGCCATACCGCTCATAAGATACTGAAAAGAATGCGAGTGGGCATTGGCAAATCCGGGCAAGAGATAGCCGTTGCTGAGCTGGCTGATGGCCTCGAGCGGCTTTTGTGATCCGATGTCCAGAATGCGACCCGCTTCATCTATGCTGACAAAACAGGGGCTCACCCATTGTTCGCCCACATAGCCAGCTCTGTATTGAAGGATTTGCGTCATGATAGGACCTCCAAGGTATGAGCCAATTCTTGCAAAGCGTTCTGTAAAAGATTTTGCACCATTTGGGATTTGTTGCGATCGAGACCGGTTCGAGCCTCATTCATGTAAACATCCTGGGACATTTCCAACTGCAAAGCATGAATGTTTTTGTCAGGGGAGCCGAATGCACGCGTAATCTGCCCGCCCTTGAATGGCTGGTTGTGAGAAATCTGATAGGCAGACGCCTGCAAAGCTCTCAAAAGAGTTCGACTCAGCTCAGGATGAGCACTGGTCCCATCGCGATCACCGACGATCATATCGGCAAAGGGAGCTTTGGCCAAGGACGGAACCGATCGACGAATGGAATGGGCATCAAAAAGGAGAACATGGGGGAACTTTTTTTGCGTTTCGGCCAAAAGCTGGCCCACAGCTTCATGGTAGGGTTGATAGTAAAGCCTAGCCCGTCTTTGCCGTTCCGCTGCCGATGGCTGCTGGTCGGCCGAATAAAGTTGCTCCCCATCGAAACTGGTCAACGGCATGGCATCAGTTTGCCGACGCTGATCCGTATAGAGTGCGGAACCTTCCATGGGTCGATTGAGATCCACCACATAGCGGCTCAAGCGAGCCTGTATTATGGTGACTCCCATCGTTTGGCAGAAGGCATAGAGTTCCGGAACAAACCAATCGGTATCCGGCAATTGCTGGAGAATCTCGGGCCGCAATTGACCAGCGACTTCGGAAGGGACTTCCGTTCCTGCATGCGGAATACTGATGATGATTGGTTTCCATGCTGCTGGCGCTGGGATAATGGAATAGATAGGGAAAGACATGATAAGCCTCGGCTTGGCTAGGATCTTTTTAGGATCCCATCTTAGCGCGAGGCTATACAAGATTGCAAAGCCTAAGACCATTCGTTTTTTAGAAGCTCAGAGCCAATTCGTTTCCAGCTCTTGACGAGTCAAGGGATAGATTCTTTTCAGCTCCGTCAAGACTTCCGTAGCATGATCGATATCAGCGGATCGACCCATAGTTTCGAGTTGCTCAGCCAATTTCATCATCAGGATCGCCCCCAGATTTCCGGAGGTTCCCTTCAATGCATGCGCCGACCGCTCGAGTTTGACCGGATCCATACCTGACAAAGCCTTTTCCAAATCGGCAAGGAGAACTGGACATCTTTGAAAAAAGAGTTTCAGCAGTTCCTTGAAGAAATCGTCTTCATCATCGGGCTCACCAAGATCTTTGATGGTCTGCAACTTCTGAGCATCAATAATTGGCCAGCTATGATCCAGCTTAAAAGCTGCACCCATGCTTATCCATCCTTTCCCATCCGTTGATTAGGATGCGACATCCAGATGCTGTTGGCCCTGACCAAGATACTTCAGATAGAAACCTACGCCGTATTTGGTCTCAATCACAACATTGTCGGAAACATCTTTCAACAATTGCCGGACGGCATGAAGTTTTCGATGCAAGGCGTTGTCGGTGACCTTGATCTGTCCCCAGCAGCGCATTTTCAAAGCATCTTTTTCGACGATGGCACCTTCGGTGTTCGCCAAACAAGCAAGAAGATTGATTTCGATAGGAGATGCAAAGCGTTTGCCCGATGGACCTTCCACCGTGCGATGGGCGGAATCTATGGTGATATCACCAAATTCAACCACTTCTTTGGCAGCTTTTTGTGCAGCATCAGCCATTCTCAATTTGAAGCGGGCATCCACTTCATCAGGAATCAGAGGCTTACGGATAAAATCATCCGCACCTGAATTCAGAGCTTTCACAATGCTCGTTTCCGCAGGAGTCCCAGTGATCACCATGATTGGGCAGAAAGGCCAAGCGGCCCTTAGATTGGGCAAAATGTCCAATCCTGTCCGACCATTGCCCAAGTGAATGTCGATGAAGACGGCTATCGGATGCAGATCGTCGACTCGAGCCAGCAGCTCTTCAGGGTCTTTCATGCCGACCGTTCGAATCTTGGTCGACCGTTCGATGATTTGATGGACCATCACATCATCGTCCAGTGTAATCGTGTAAGTATCGTTGGGGTTGCCTTTCATATCCGCATCCTTCACATAGAGCGTTGAACCTTTTTCTAAGTAATGAATCGGTCCTTGGCCGGCAATTTTTAACCTGTGAAAGTTTTTTCTTCGGCAAAAAGTTCCTCCTTGTGCGTAAGATCTTTGAATTCTTACTAAAAAAACATCGAAGAAAATTTTACGGAAGGGCTAAGTGGGCAGCAATTTCCCTGAACCCTGCCTTGACGGTAGAGTCCTCCCGAGCATTCCTCTGCAAAACCAAGCTTATTCATTGAATAATATTGAAGAATTTTTTCTTTCGAAAAAATAGCCAAGTCCTCCTTGACACCGCAACTATGACTCACGTATACCATGTCTAGCCCGGTCCTCCGGGAAGCTCCTACTCCAAGCTGGTCCTATTGTTGCTGTTGCTGAGGTTATCTTTATGCTGATCCGTGCTGTGCTTCTTTTAGTCTCGTTCCTCTTTATTACCGCCTGTCAGGATTACAAGGTGATCGCGGTCAAAGATTTTCGAATCTATGCCGACACCAAAGATCCCATTCTTCAGCGTTCCATTGAAACTTTGGCCGCACGCTATAACAAGGAAATGGGTTACCCCGTCCTTACGATCGTTCGCGATCCCTCAGCCAGCAATTCCAAGATCAGCTTTAGAGATGGCCTCCGTGATGATGGTCATAAACTCGGATTGGGCCAGTGGATAACCTCACGCAAAGAATCCTCTAAGTTCTCACTTATGGGAGAAACCAATACTTCGACAGTGGCTTATGCCATGGAAATTGAATTTGATTTGGAAAATTTCCGAGCCAAAGCCCCGTACCTTAATCAGGCGACCAGCGATCAGGCTCTTCATCTTTATCATTTGTTTTGCCATGAAATTGGTCATGGTTTGCAATTGGACCACAGCGATAGCATTCAAAGTGTGATGTATCCGACGATCCCAGATCGTCCGACGCGATATATTGATTACAAGTCTTACTTCAATGAAGTTCGGGCTTTTATGAGCCGGAATTGACCAAGACTGTAACAGCAACTTGGGCTCTCTGCGGATCGCAGAGAGCTTTTTTTTGTTGAGAATTTCCGGATCAATAGGCGTTGCGGCCGCGCAACACTTCATCGAGAGTCAGAAAGAGGATTTTGATATCCAACCACAAGGACCAGTTTTGTATGTAAAAAAGATCGCATTCAATGCGCTTCTCAATACTCGTGCTGCCCCGCCAGCCGTTTACTTGCGCCCAACCGGTGATCCCCGTCTTCACTTTGTGGCGAAGCATATATCCCGGCACTTCCTTACGAAACTTATCGACGAAAACGGGTCGTTCGGGGCGCGGTCCGACCAGACTCATATCCCCACGCAGAACATTAAAAAATTGCGGCAATTCATCCAGACTGGTGCGTCGCAGAAAACTGCCGAACGGCGTGGCCCGCTTATCATTGGGCATGGCCCAGATGGCGCCAGTAGACTGCTCAGCATTGGTCGGCATGGAACGGAATTTCAGACAATCGAAACGAACGCCATCGAGTCCCATTCTTTCCTGACGATAGAGGATCGGTCCTCGCGAACTCATTGGTACCAGGAGAGCGATGAGGGCCATGATAGGACTCAGGACGAGCAGTGCTAAAGAAGCGCCTAGAATGTCCAAACTGCGTTTTAAAACACAGTTAAATCCAGACAGCGGACTTTCGTGAATACTGATGACGGGTGAATGATCGATAAGCTCGATGCCAGGAGACATCCGACTGAATCGCTTAATATCCGGTAAAATCCGGATATCGTTTACCTGGTCGGCAATTTTTTCCAATTCCTGATCTAAAAATCCATGAAACTGATAGGGCAGGGCGATGACCACGGTTTGAACGGGATGGACAGCAAAGAAGTGCGCCCAGTCTAGAGGTTCCGCCACACGAGTGAGCTGCTGTGTCTGGCAGAGTAGCTCTTCTTCGTGCTTGATATTTTCGCCGGGCAGAATCACCCCAGACACCAGGGAGCGTTCGATACCCAGTTTGCTACTGATGCTCATGGCCTCGGTGATGCCATCGCCCCGGGCGATGATCAAAACCCGACGAGGGTCCAGTCGGCGTCGATAGCTGCGAATAATTTTCTTCACCAAAAGACGACCGATGATCACAGCAAAAGGTTGCAAGGCTCCGAATATTAATAATGTTATGCGTGAATAACGGTATTCCTCATAGAAATAGGTGAAGGCTATCAAAGAAAGGAGAGCGATAATAGCCGCCGGGATGATATCAAAAATTTCACGGATGAAGCGAGCCTGCTGCCCAAGACGTCGCAAGGCCCCCGTGAAAGTCACGGTCGCCAACCAGATCCCCAGAATGAAAGGAATCAGTTTCGTATAGAGATGGAGCGGTGGAACACCCAAAGGGACGTCGATCCAGGAATAAAAGCGTATGCCAAAAGCCAGCAGCCAAGCAATGGTGATCATCACAAGATCACCCAAGAGTCGCAAGGAAAACAGCATCTGACTGATCTGTCGATTCATGGCTGTTCCTTCATCATTTCGTCGATCTCCAGACGCATTTTTCTAAGGAAATTGTCGCGACTAAAAGCAGCTGCAAACTTCGTCAGATAGTCTCGATTAAAAAGTTCCGGCTGGAATTTTTGGAGTGCCGCCAGCAAAGAATCCTCCGTTGATTCAGGAAAAAACAGCCCGGTTTTCCCATCCTGAATAAAATCCAGCGCCCCGCCCGCTTTCAAAGCAATGACCGGCGTACCAGATGCCAGAGCTTCAATCGCCGTAATACCAAAATCTTCGACTCCAGGAAAAAGCAAGGCATCCGCATTCTGAAAGAGACTGACCCACTCCGCAGCTGGGGGCTTCAAGCGAAATTCTGTCATTTTGCCTGCTAAACGCCTCAGTTGCTTTTCCTCTGGTCCTGAACCCGCGATGATCAATTTGCGCCCCAATTTTTCACAGGCAGCAATCGCAAGGTCGAATCTCTTATAATTGACAAAGGCACCAGCAGCTAGGAAATATCCGCCCTTTTTTGGGGTTTGCGGCAGGAATCTTTCGACCGAAACTGGCGGATGCACAACCTGCGCTTCCCGTCCATAGTATCGCTTCACCCGCTTTCTAACAAAACTACTATTTGCGATAAAACGATCGACGCGATGGTTGGATGTCACATCCCATATACGCAGGCGAGTCAGTAACAAATGAATGATCGCCTCTTTTGGTGAAAAATGGCGGTGGGGAGTCAGATAATATCGCCTCTGATCCCAAATATATCGCATAGGTGAGTGAATATAGGAGATATGCCGAGCCTCAGCGCCAACCAGAACTCCCTTGGCCACGCAAGAGGATGTGCTAATCACTAAATCATAATCTTCCAATGGCATAGCTTCTATCGCCGCAGGCAAAAGTGGCAAAAGAATTTTTCTCAATGGCCGCAGGGCGTTGAGCCAACGGTCGACGCGAACATCGCGCTGACGAATCGAGTCAGGCATTTCGCTGGCATCGTAAAAGAGAGTGTAAATCGGTGCATTTGGATAGAGTTCCAACAAAGCCTCAAGGACCCGTTCGCCACCACGATAGGTAACCAGCCAGTCATGAACAAAGGCGACGCGCATTTAACCCCCTGCCTTTAAAGGCGCAAACAATAGAAAATTATGCGCTGCACTCTAAAAAAACACAGCAAAAAAACGCTGCTTCAGTCGATGCCTGCCATGTCCAGCGCGGTCGTCATCGACCTACCAGAAAGACTGGGTCTCTTGCGGGGAGCTTTCACCGTCTGTTAATATAAAAGTGTAGGGCCCATCTAATCTGGGTTTCCGGTTTTCGAAAGCAGCCGCCAAGGCTCTCTCCCTTTTTTGACTGATTAAGACTTTGTCTTAAGTCCATCGGAAAAAGCGCTTCCCCGTTTCCATCTTAGCGCGCCATGAGGAGGCTTCAGCTTCGCTATGAATCAACGCAATCTCTACGACAGCAGCGTCGCATCGGATTTGATCCC
>JBGSRE010000518.1:0-2178 GCA_041737755.1 Oligoflexus sp. | reverse complement strand
AAGGTAGTGCTCTGGTTCGGAGCTGAAGAAAAAGTTGCCAGTGTCACCCAGCAGCAACTTCACTATGCTTCAACAATGATGGCGATTGCTTTACTAGTCACCCTCGCTTCACTGGCAACCGCGATCCTCTTGCGTGACAACCTCTTTTACTACTACGCTTTCTATACTTTTTCCTCTTTTATCTTCATGCTGGCCTCTTCCAATATCTTAATCATTTACGGAATTAACATTTACAATATTACTGGTAGTAGCTTCACGTCCTTGATAAATCTTTGTATGGCCTATGAACTTGTTGCGACATTGCTATTTATTAGTTACTTCCTACGGCTGCGAACTTTTTCTCCACTTCTCTCCCGTATCCTGACGATTTTTGGGGTCGTCATATTCGCTTCGCTCGTGATTCAAAGTGCGATCAGTTACCATAACTACCTGGTGCAAACTCTGACAATTTTGCTTTATTGCGTTCTTATTACCGGGATTTTTATTTTTGCCGTGTACAAAGGATTCGGTCAGGCCAAGAAAGCTCTTCTATCCTGGTCCATCTATGTTGTTGGGATTTCCGTTAGCTCAATACTCATGATGGGCAGCCATCCACTCGTGGGCCTCAATCTCTCTTGGGCGACGATGAACTTGGAAATGCTCTTGTTTGGTTTTATAAGTCTTAATGAAGTCTATACGAGACAGCTTAAGTTGGCCGAAGATACCAAGCATAGCTATGAACAACTGCAAAAATTAGTCTATCCTGAGCAGATCGACCTCATGAAGCAGGGCAAATATCTTGAACAAACTATGCCTGTTAAACAGTCAGATGCTGTCGTACTTTGCTTTGACGTCATCAATAGCACCAGGATTGATCCCAGTATTCACCACATTTTTTTTGAAGACTTCTTTGTCCATTGTCAGTTGCTTATGAGTGCAGGAATCCTTGTTGATGGGGAAAATATTCGAATCTTTCGAGTCAAAGAAATGGGCGATGGATTTATCTGTTCCATAGGCTTCCCTTTTCCTTGCGCGGCCAATCGTGAAAAGGCCGCAGTGATGTTTGTCGATCAGGTTGCCGTCATTTTCCAAGAGACTGTAAAACGACATTTAGGAGGCAAACCCTGTGGTTTCGGTGTGGGTATAGCTGGAGGTCGGGTGGGAGGATTTTTTCCACGTTCCGGGATCCGACAGTACGACCTCTATGGAATGGTCGTGGTGCTTGCCACACGCTATGAAAATATGCGACGCCAATTCCAAAGTCAGATGGCCGAAGGAATGAGTATCGCTATTATTCAAGATTCGGTATTCCAAAAACTTCCTGAAAATTTCAAGCAACGCTTCCAGGGTTGCGATCTCGGTCAGGTGAGCTTCAAAGTTCGAGATGATCCCAATGCTCGAATGCTCTGGTATCAGTTTATTCCAAGCCCGATCTCAAGCGAGGGCGAAGAGCCCTCGGTGCGCAAGATTTCTTGAAAAATTCGTTTGATTAATCGGTAAACCCTGCGAGCAAGATCAAAGCTCGATTTTCCGAAAATTCTGCCAAAAGCTAGCGGCCGCAAGCTGTTGAAAATCGATATCACGAGTGGTTAGGACAGGCTCGGAAAGATTGGAAGCTGAGCTTCTAGCCTTGCGGAGAGAAAGCGCCTAGGTTAAGAGTTGTGCGCAATATAAATGGAGACAGAGCGATTTAGACAGTCGATATCAATATAAACAGACTGTTGCGATGGCTCGACTTTTGCAGAATTGGGATAAGCGCCTGGCGCGATCACTGGGAGACTCCTTATGCAATGGATACTGATGCCGGAATGGAACTTGGTAAACTCGATTATTTATTCTCTCGCGGCCTTTTTTGTCATTGGGTTTGGACTGCTGGAGAGAAAGGGCTGGTTAACGCTAAACTACAGCAAGTTTCGCACGAGCCACGGAATCAGCAGCCGCCTCGGTATGTTTCTTTTGTATTTCTTCCCTTTGATTATCGCGGATATCTGCTCGATCCTTTTCCTGGAACAGCTAAGCTTCGTCCAGGGTGCCGTCATCTTCGCGATCAATCTGCATTTTGCTAAACGTTGCCTGGAAGTTCTTTTTTTGCACAAATACTCTGGTCCTATCAATTGGCCAACCGTACTGCAGATCGCAGTTTCCTATAGCGCGGCAGCGGCGCTGTTGGCCTTGCTCAACCGCTATCCTATTGCTGCC
>JBGSRE010000499.1:0-4611 GCA_041737755.1 Oligoflexus sp. | reverse complement strand
AATTTTGGCGATGTTATTGCTTGAAAAGACCCTTTCCTTACGTTCGATGCGGAGAGCTTCTCCGGTACCCAGGAAGGCGCTCTCAAGGATAATGCGATTTTGGGAAATGACTGAGCTGGCAGTGGTCACTGTTTCGGTTTTGTTGGCGCAAATAGCGGCTCCGACGATGAGAAAGGCGGCTCTGCCGCTTGAAAAATTCGGAGTCTTTGCCGGATAGTCGGGTATTTTTGCGCCTGCGGGCACATTTTGAGTGGAAATGGCAAGACTAGGATAGGTTCCAGCTTGGCAATTCAAGGCAGCTAGGCAATGGCTTCGTGCCCCGATTTGGTTTTGTTGGGCTTCTAAGGTGCTGTTGCTAAATTTCAGTCCCTGGTATTTGCCCAAACTATTTGGAATAGGCTGGCAGGAGCTGCTGTAGGATACGCTATAGCTCCCTCCACCTTTGGCCAATCGAGTGATTTGAAATTGGGTGCAGATGCCAGTGGTGCAAAGGTCCTGCAGCTTATCGAGTTCTCTAAATCTTAGGTCCTTTTCTAAAAGATTACTCAGGTTCGAAAGCTGGGATTGAGCGAATTTTTTGGCGCTTAATTCAGTATCACTCTGGGAGACGACCTGGATAAAGTGACTAGCAAAATAGCCAAGAATGGCAAAGATCCCCAAAGCGATCGTAAGTTCCACGAGAGACACTCCACTGTTGCCGGTGAAGCCTTCCGTTTGGGCCAATTTTCGCATCAGACTCTCCCTGTGATTCTTACTTCTTCTTTCGGTAGAAACTCATTGGAAAGTAAATTCTTTCTTACTCTTGAACCACGATTGAGGTTTCATAAAAAAATAATCTGGTTATGGTAAGTATAAAGTCATTATTACAGGCCTTTGAACCTTTTTGTTGGTTTTTTAAAGACAGCCTTTACTTGGCCGGAATTACAGGTTAAATCTCTGATAATTAAGTTTAAATACAGCCGTACCGATCAGATACCCAGTCTAATCTGGAGATGATCATGCCTTGCAACAAGCATCGAACCCTAAGGCTCCTGCTTTGCTTAACCATTCTTACCGCTTGCAGCGAAGGTGGAGAGGTAAAGCGACGATCTATTTCCCCATCATCTCTGACGATGGAGAAAGCAGCGGGGACCGAGTCAGCCGATCAAGCGGCGACTGAACCAAGCTATGGCACCCTCGATAATGACTTTAATCCGGAAGATCCCAATACATTCGCCCGCAAGGCCGGAGTCGCTTTTCCTGAACTCAAATTTAGCGTCGGAGGAATCCCGACTGGACCCACTGATATCTATAATTACAGCCTTCCCGTGACTGCCGATGCCAGCATCAGTCACTATGCTTACAAGCTTGATATCAACAAAACCTGCGATAAAACCGGCGGCTATACCGTCAGCGAAGCGAAAAACCCCATTCCGGTGAGCCTCGATAAGACTCCCTACGGGCCCGTTTATCTTTGCGTGATAGCCTTCCATTTTCCGACTCGTCAGTGGCAGGACATCACGAAAGCTTTGGCTTTTAACTGGGAAAAACTCATTTTCAAACGAGAGATTGATAGCTACTTTGAATTTATTGATAGCCAATGCCGAGGAACGGCCCGCATCAATGCTAGGCTTAAAACCGAAGCTGATAAGGGCAGCTATGTTTGGCAACGTGTACAAACACCGGGATGTGCGGCCAACAGCACTGTGAGCACAACGGACCTGATGTCGCAAATCACCGTCAGCGAGCAGGGCATGCAAGGCGTTTGGCATGAAGGCAATGTCGTGGCCGGTTGGTTCAAATTCACCTGGAGCAATGCCGCTCGAACCACCTTCAAAGGCACCTGGGGCTACGGCGAACCCGGTGTAAAAACCGAAGGTGTATGGAACTCCGTTGCCAACTAAATCAAAGCGAGCCTGAACCATGCACCGGCTGCCTAGGCAAAATTTGCTAGGCTTGATATTCTGCAGCCCTCTTCATGCTACAATAGATGAAACCAGGGTCAGCATGTCAGGAGCAAAACGATGGCAAAATCCCCAGCTAAACGCAAAACAAGCAAAAAGTCCAAAACCACTCAGCCGAAGAAAAAAACGAATTCTATCCGTAAAAAAGCGAGCAAAAAAGCCAAGTCGGTAAAAAAATCTGCGGCTAAAGCAGCAGACAAGGCCAAAACTTCTCTGCAGAAAATGCTGGCCCTCGCTTCTGGACTTATCAAACGAAAAAAGACGAGTAAAGCGCCAGTCAAAAAGAAAAAAAGCCCTAAAAAATCTAAAAAGAAGTCTGCGGCTTAGTTCTACCCCCTGGTAAACTCCAAGGGGCGAAGAGTCAATAGGCTCTCCGAACAACTTTAACTTTGAGTCGGCAGTGGCTATGACGTGCTTTCGTAACAGCGTTCTCAGTTTGAGCCTATGTTTGGGTGCCGCCTCTGCCCATGCATTGCCTTGCAAAGAACCCGGCTATGATCCAAAGACTTGGGAAGAGCCGAAGACTGAGCAGGATCCAGCCGACCAGAAGCTCCTGCAGTTTATGCAAAAACCCACCCGACCCGATGGTTCCCTGCAGATGGATTGGCAAACCGATGCCTTCGTCGTTGCCTATCGCGATAGGATTGAATTGGAGGCCTATTATAACGGCTATGATATTCAAAAGCGGCATATACTTTGGTCGGGAACGAAAAGTATTTTCAACGCTCTGATCGGCATTGCTGTCGCCGATGGAAAACTGGATCTTAATAAGTCAATCGCCGACTATCTGCCACGATTTGCTCACTTGAAAGATCTCAAGGTCGATCATTTCCTCAGCTTTTCGTCAGGTCTGGATTGGAAAGAAGCCTACGAAGAGCAATTGCTTCCCCAACAGTCTTCTATCACGGGCCTTCTTTATGGGCACGGACCGAAAAGCATTGAACAGGCGCTGCTACCCTATCGCTCCAAACATGCCCCAGGTTCTCATTGGAGCTACTCCAGCGGCGACACGGCCTATCTCTCGCTTCTGCTCAAGCAGCTCTATGGCAATGAGTACAAGGAAATGCCTTGGAAGCGCCTCTTCGATCCGCTAGGAATACGCTCTGCGGTCATCGAAGCTGATGCGGAAGGAGTTTACTATGGGCCCTCTTATGGATACATGACAGCCCGTGATTTTCTCCGTTTCGGTCAGCTCTATCTGAATGATGGCTGTGTTCTAGGCGAAGCTCTTTTGCCTGCCAAAGGTGCTATTCCAGGCTTTACTAATCTATCCTGGACGGAATTGGCCATGGCTCCTACCGATGCTGTTTTAACGCGAATAAAAGGTAAAAATCCTTGGCCTGATCAAGGTGGACGCCACTTCTGGATCAATATGCCGAGTGATTTGAGTGGCAAAGCCCCACCTTATGCCAAAGCACCCGTCAACATTCTTATCGCCATGGGACACTGGGGCCAAAGGCTCTATATCATTCCAGCTTGGAAAATGGTCGTGGTTCGCTTTTCCAATGACCGAACGGAGGAGTATTGGGCCGAGGATAATTTCTTCACTCAACTCGCCGCCTGGCGCGAGGCCAAAGGATTTCTATGAAACGCTGGTTGGCTTTGCTCTTCGCTCAACTTGGTATCATCACCTTGATCCTATGGCCGGATTCCTTGACGGGGCTACGCATCCTCGATATTTTAAGCCTTGGCACAGGCTATCGAGCGAAAGAATTCTGTACTTGTCTGTTTGTTTTGGAGCGCTCGGAAGAAAACTGCAACGCTGTAACCAAAGATATTTCGCTCAATGCTGCCTACAGTATCGATCTGAATCGTAAAGCCATCTCCAGCAGTTTCCAATGGCTTGGCGCATCGCTGCCGCTTTTCCCTTCAGTAGCCACATTCCAGGATGAACGCCGCGGCTGCTTGCTGCAAAGATAGCTCGCCCGAGCCTCTAGTATGGGGAAAAAACCGTTTTTATTGGATAGAAGTAGCAAGAGTGGATGGGCCATGGTACGAACAAGGGCAGGACTTAGAACCGTTCTTTAAGCTTTCCCATCAAAAAAGAAGTCAACTGCTTACTATTTTTCACGGTCGCCGATATACATTTTGCATCTTCTTTCCAGGTGACTTCAGCGTTTTCCCCCAGTTCCTTCATCATTTGCCTCACTTCTTTTTCCATCCTGAATTTTTCTTGTTTCAAACCTTTTCCGCAGTAGCTCCACGATTGAACTTTATCGCCGGCCATGTATTCATAGGCGAGCAAGCCTAAAACGCTGACGACCAGCAGTTGAAAAACGGTACGAAACATGGCCATTTCCTTTTGGTCCAAGGGATCGGATGGGTCATTTCATTTGGCGCAGTTGACCCTAGGCGCACGTTAGCACGGATGGAGGATGAGCGAAATAAGGGTTCTGTTGGCGCGGCTCTTGGCTTTGATATCATGGAAAAAAATCTTGGGGAGTTGCCGGGCTATTGGCTGCCTGATTGAAGTATTGGGTTCAATCGGGTGCTGGTCCTCTTGAGTCCTCGGTCAGCTCCCGAAGCAAAGAAATCCTGGCCTCCGGCAAGCCCAGGATCTTTAAGGGTTGCCAGAGGCCAGGACGTCTTTGGATCGGGAGCTAACAAAGCCCATCTATCTTTTGCTCACATGGCGACACGCCTATAAACAAAGCGCTTGGCCTGCTCA
>JBGSRE010000487.1:0-3211 GCA_041737755.1 Oligoflexus sp. | reverse complement strand
ATTGTGGACACACAAAGGTTGAGGAGCAGATAAAAACCTGCCAGCAATTTGATAGTGCTCTTGATCCTTAAGGATAAACGTCCCAATGGATCCCTCTTCCGTGATTCCCAGCTGTGAAGCCTTAGCATTATCCAAGTTCTGTGCCAAGCCGAAATTTAGGCAGGCGCCCTGTGTCATCCGGTACTTAGCCATTCGTCCCGAGCAAGGAACCTGCCCAAGCTTTGGACAGCGACGTACTTTTGAGTATCAACACGAGTTTGCTCCTATGTGGCCCGAAGAGTCGCGCCATATTTTCAGCGCTATGGCCTGAGATCTTCTGCCTCCACCATGCGAGCGAAAGCTGAGTATTTTCATTGTCAGGCTTTTCCGGCATCATCATCTTGCCAACCGTTAACAAGAGGATACTATGCTTTTCGCCCTGGATGATCAATTGCCGCCAGCTCCGGTTTTTGAAGACGGTCTTCGCCGCGCTCCCAAACGCAATCTGCAATTGGATGCGGCCGATATTGAATTGGCTCTGCGCAATGCCTTGCGTTACGTTCATCCCTCTTTGCATGCTCAATTGGCTCCGGAATTTTTGGACGAGCTGCTGACCCGTGGTCGGATCTATGGCTATCGCTTTAGGCCCAAGGGACGAATCTGGGGTCGACCCATTGATGAATACCAAGGTCGCTGTCTGGCAGGCAAGGCCCTGCAGCTGATGATCGACAACAATCTCGATTTCGCTATTGCCCTCTATCCCTATGAGCTGGTCACCTACGGGGAAACCGGCCAGGTTTTTCAAAACTGGATGCAGTACCAATTAACTAAATTGTACCTAGAAAACCTGGAAGAGGACCAGACCCTGGTTCTGCATTCCGGTCATCCGCTTGGGGTGTTTCCTAGTCGAAAGTCCGCGCCCCGAGTCATCGCCACCAATGGTTTGATGGTCGGGCTGTTCGACAACCCGGAAGCCTTTGCCCGCGCGGCTGCGATTGGGGTGGCCAATTATGGGCAGATGACTGCCGGCGGCTGGATGTATATCGGCCCTCAAGGTATCGTGCATGGCACCTACAACACCCTCGTCATTGCAGGACGTTTGAAACTCGGTATTCCGGTCGACGGCGATTTACGAGGCAGGCTCTTTGTCAGTTCCGGCCTGGGCGGTATGAGCGGAGCTCAAGGCAAAGCCGTTGAGATCGCAGGGGCGGTGGGTATCATTGCTGAAGTGGATGCCTCGCGCATCGCCACGCGGCTTAGCCAAGGCTGGGTCAGCCGAATGACGGCGGATCCTCAAGAAGCTTTCGCATGGGCTCATGAATTCATGCAGGCAAAAGTGGGGGTGGCTATTGCTTTTCATGGCAATATTGTGAGCCTGCTTGATTATGCCGTTCGGCAAGCTATCAGCATCGATCTTCTTTCCGACCAGACCAGCTGCCACGCTGTTTATGAGGGCGGCTATTGTCCGCTATCTTTGAGCTTTGACCAGCGCACGACCCTGCTGAGTGAAGACAAACTTCGTTTCCGTCAGCTGGTCGATGCCACCCTGAAGCAGCACTTCCTCTTGATTCAAAAGCTATGCGAACGGGGCACCTACTTCTTCGACTACGGCAATGCCTTTATGAAATCGGTATGTGATGCTGGTGTCAAAGCAATCTGTAAAAATGGACAGGATGAACGCCAGGGCTTTATTTGGCCCAGCTATGTCGAGGATATTCTGGGACCAGAACTCTTTGATTATGGTTACGGCCCCTTTCGCTGGGTTTGTTTAAGTGGCGATGCCAAAGACCTCGATCAAACGGATAGAGCCGCGGCCGACACCATTGCCCAACTTCGCCCCGTGCTCCGCTATCAAGATCTCGATAATCTGCGTTGGGTTCGCGAAGCAAAAAGCTATCAACTCGTGGTCGGCACCCAGGCTCGGATTCTTTATCAGGATGCGGAAGGTCGCCGACGCCTGGCTCGTCGATTCAATGCGATGGTGCGGGCTGGAGAAGTGGGACCGATTCTATTGGGCCGCGATCATCACGATACGGGCGGGACAGATTCGCCTTACCGGGAGACTTCCAACATCAAGGATGGTTCCAATATTATGGCCGAGATGGCGACCCAGATCTTTGCTGGTAATGCCGCCCGCGGCATGACTCTCTGCGCGCTGCATAACGGCGGCGGAGTCGGGATCGGTAAGTCCATCAACGGTGGTTTTGGACTCTTGCTGGATGGCAGTGAGGAGGTCGACCGCGTTATCGATACTGCCCTTCCTTGGGATGTGATGGGCGGCGTTGCCCGTCGCGCATGGGCCGGGAATGCCCATTCCATCGAAACCTCTGTGCTATATAACGAACAAAAGAGTGGCCACGTAACTTTACCTTATCTGGCCGACGCTGGACTCTTGCAGCACACAATCAAGCAGGCAAAAATCACGCCCTAAGCGAGGCTTTGGTCATGAGTGGCCAAGGCTACTGAGACGATGAATGTTCGGAAGCTCAGAACTTTCATATAACCCGAGATGTCATTAGGCTAGGCAATCAGTTCGATCAACTGGCTCAGAGCATCGATGAGCTTATAATTTTAGCCATTTTGCTGTCTAAGAAAACCATCCTATAAGTTCTGAAGTGGTCTCGTTTTGCCTGACACTCTGCATATTTAACGAAGTATCAGGGAATAGCCGATAGTACAGGCTACAATGGTTTCCATGATGATAAAGCTAATTCGTTTTTTTGAAACACTGTTAGAAGGGAAGTCAGGGCACCCGCCGCTTCGCGGCTAGGCACGGAGAAGGTGGGCGCTGAAAGCACCCCACTTAGCCAATCTTAGGGTTCAGAGATAAGCAAAGTTGTCACACACATTTCATCCTTGGTCTGCTCCCCCCAATACACATCAGCTGCTGCTTGCTTGACTCCATCATAATAAGGCTGATTCTTAGCCGAATTATCCCAACGACAGGTAATACTTAACTTATCATCTTTGCCAACAAAGATCGGCCGTTCGAACTGAAAAATAGACTGGAAATGAAAATTATAGCGATCCATGTTGTCAAAAATAATTTCATGTTGCCCTTGTGCCCGCTCTATTCCGACTTGTAAACCTCGAGCCAGGAGGTGCTGGTGGGGAAATAGACCATTTAAATAAAAGCCGTCTTGAAGATTAAAAGTGCCTTTTGTGGCCAGAATTGATGGTGCTTGATTCGCAACTGAAGTGTAAGAATAGGAGACATCACTGTGTCCGGCAG
>JBGSRE010000464.1:0-12425 GCA_041737755.1 Oligoflexus sp. | reverse complement strand
CGGAAACCAATATCATCCGCAACGGTTTGAAAATTTCCCCGCCGCCAGCGTTTATCGCCGGCCGGGTGGAAGACTTGATTGGTTGCTTTCCAGAATGGGCGGAAAAGCCTGAACTGATCGTCGCCAATCCGTCCCGAAAAGGTTTGGCTCCTGCCGCAAGAGACCTCGTTTTGAACGGTTTGAATCAGCGGCCAGGCAGTCGCCTGATCTATGTCTCCTGCGAAGGAGAATCGCTGATTCGTGACCTTTTGGAACTCACCAAAGCGGGACACAAGTTGCTGCAGCTTGAGTGTTTTGACATGTTTCCTTACACCGAAAAACTCGAGTGGCTCGCCATCGTGCAATAAAGTCAGTATCCTGCAAGAGGGAGCTGCCTCGACAGCAGCTCCTCCCTGGGGTATACAAGTGTTCAGCACCAACCTCAACGGGCAGAACACGATATGAGCAACTACGATAGTTTTGTTCAACCAGATCCTGAAACGCTCACCTATGGCAAATATCTTCATGTTCACGAACTTGTCGGCTTGCAACAGGAATTGTCGCAGCCTAAGGAACATGACGAATTGCTTTTCATCATTATTCACCAGGTCTATGAATTGTGGTTCAAGCAAATTTTGCATGAGTTGAATCATTGTCAGGACATGCTGGACGCCAATAATCTTCTACCGATTAGCAAAGCCCTGCATCGAGTTACCACCATACAAAAAGTTTTGATCCAGCAGGTGGATGTATTGGAGACGATGACGCCCAATGAATTCAATCGATTCCGCAAGAATCTGAATCCAGCCAGTGGCTTTCAATCCTATCAATTTCGTGAGTTTGAATTTCGTCTGGGTATGAAAAATCCGGCACATTTGCGCTTTTTCGCCCATGATCCTCGGGCGAGTACCCGGCTTGAACTGGCGATGAAAGCGCCGACACTCTATGACCATTTCCTGCTTTACTTGCATCGGCAAGGGATGCCCATTCCCGAGGCAGTGCTAAAGCGCGACGTGACTCAAGTTCACAGCAGTCATCCTGATTTGGTCAAGCTTTTTACCGGAATTTACGAGAACCCTGGACAAAACTATCAGCTCTATTTAGTACTGGAAGCTCTCGTCGATTTGGACGAACTTTTGATACTATGGAGATACCGTCACGTCCAGATGGTGAGGCGAATGATCGGTGATATGATGGGAACCGGCGGATCATTGGGCGCGCGCTATTTGCAATCAACGCTCAATAAGAATGCCTTTCCGGAGCTCTGGGACCTTCGCAATCACCTGGGTCAAAGCACTCCCTATGGTGGCGCTTGAAGTTTTGATTAAGGAGAATTCATGAGCCTGAACGAAGTCACATTGAATCTGCCCAACTACCCGATGGAAGAGCTGTCGAAGATTCGTCAGCGTTTGGTCAGCTTGAACAAGAAAGTCTATGACTTCGGCACAGGTGATCCAAAGATTCCCATCTGGGAACCGATTCGCCAGGCGGTGGGACAAAACGTGACCCCGATCAGCCAATATCCTGCCACGCGAGGTATGCCGGAACTGCTGGAATCGATCTGGGGCTACTGCGGAAGAAACTTTGGTATCAAGGCCGGTCAGGGTTTTGACATCATGGCCACCAATGGCAGCAAGGAGGCTATTTTTCATATTGCTCTGTGCCTTGTGGGGCGAGCTGGTGGCAAAAGGATGATCGGCTATCCCGATCCTGGCTATCCTGTCTACCGAAGTTCCGCACTGTTTGCCGGTGGTATTCCTTATCCTATAGTGCTGCGCGCAGAAGATGATTTTCAAATGGAACCTTGGAAGCTGCCGGAAGATGTCCAAAAGCAGATGGCTGCTTTGTGGATCAATTATCCGCACAACCCCACCGGTGCCATTCTTAAGAAAGATCATCTGGAAAAGATCATTGAATGGTGTGAAAAGAGGGATGTCGTGCTGCTAGCGGATGACTGCTATGCAGATATCTACAATCCTGCTTGGGATCGGACCGGCCAGAAACCGTTGACCCCCATCACCTATAGCTCCAAAAATGTTTATTCATTCATGAGCCTTTCCAAACGCTCAGGATTAACAGGCTATCGCAGTGGATTTATCATTGGTGACGCTCGCTATATGTCACTGATTGGAACCGCGCGCGCGAACTTTGGTGTGGGTACACCGACGATGCTACAAAAGGCAGCAGCCGTAGCCTGGGCGGATGATAAGCATGTAGCAGAACGTCGACAGATTTTTGCCAACCGCATTGATCTGGCAATACCCTATCTGCAGAAACTCGGCATGATCGACCACAAACCAGAAGCTACTTTCTATCTATGGTGCCGTGTACCACGAGGGATAGATGATGTGGCTTTTTGTTTGAAACTGGCCGAACAGGGTGTGATCACCAGTCCTTCGCAGTGGCTAAGCGAAGATATTAAGGGCTATATGCGATTTGCCTTGGTGCCTGAAGATCCAGAGACCATCGAGGCGATGGAGATCGTTAACCGTTTGGTGAAAAGTTTGTAATCCAATCTTTCTGCTATCCTGTTCAGCTTTTAAAGGACAGGATAGCCCACTCCACAGTCCCATCGGAAGCGCCCTCGCCTACATTAAGAGCCCAATCTTACCGATACCTAACATGGACTTTTGCCAGCCGAATCGAGGGGCCATGGGTCGTATCATTAAGTTTGGCTTGGAAATTTTGGATAGTCTGGTGTTGCCAGGCCGACCTTATACCTTAGCGCGCGCAATTCGAGCCATTGATGGGCAAAGATTTTTGGTGAAGATTATTTCGACTCGCCATGAGGAGGTCACTCGACTTCGGAGTGAGTTTGCGCTGCTCCGGTCCCTATCGCTTCCTTTATTTCCAGAAGCACAGTCATGGGAGCAGGATGCTGACGAATGCTGGGCTATTTATGCCGGACCGCCGATGCTTTCGCTTCCTGGTGTTCTAGCCGCGAGTGAGAGTACGATCGAAGCTCGTCTTGATCTGGTTGTGAGTCTGGTGGAAGCACTGGTTGAACTCCACAAACGTGGCTATATACTGCTGAATCTAAGTCCATCGAACTGTCTGTTGCGCGAGGATGATCGAAGTTTTATGTTCCTCGATGCCTGTCATATGCGAAGTCGATCATGGCGGGAAGAGGCTCCCCCTCTTTTGTTTGAAGCCGATCCGGGTCACTGGCCCTATATGGCTCCAGAGCAAACGGGCGCCAGCAATCAACCCGTGGATCAGCGGAGCGACCTTTATTCTCTAGGACTCACACTCTACCAGATCTTCGGTGGTGAATTAACGATCGCCAATAAAACGCGAGATGAATGTAGTCATTGGCATATGACGGTGATTCCCGATAGCCTCGCTGATCGCATGCTAAATTTTTCGCCTTTCATTTCGGCCATCGTCGCGAAGCTCTGCAGTAAGCAGCCCAGCGAACGTTACCAAACATCTTGGGGTGTCCTGCAGGATCTGCGGGAAGCTCTCTCTTCTTCGCAGGCGCAATTGCCTGATCAAATGCAGGCTTTAGGCTTGAGGGATATCCCGGATGAATTGCGTTTTAATGATGCCATTTATGGTCGAGATATTGAAATTGCCGAGATGAATGCAGTCTATCAACGCTTCATTTCCGGCGAATCCGTGTCACTTCTCATTCAGGGTCGATCGGGGATCGGGAAAACCAGACTTTTGGGACACATCAACGCTTTGAGTAAATCGAGTGGTTGCTTTATCGCTCGTGGTTCTGCCGGACCTGATTCAACCCCCCGACCTTTCGCGCCCATTCTGGAAGCAGTCGATGAATTGGTTCATCATCTTTTGCAGAAGTCCCAACGGGAGCTGATGGTTTGGAGGAGAAAGATTTTTGATAGTGTTGGTGAGAATGTAGCGCTGATGATGCAGCTCTGCCCAGATTTATCATTAGTCCTGGGGGCTCCAGAGAATCTAACGAGTTTACCCCCTAAAGAAGAGAAGATTCGTTTTGAAATGACACTGCGCAACTTCATGCGAACTTTTTGTCAAAAGGAGCATCCTCTCATCCTGGTCTTTGAGCAAGCGCAATGGCTCGATAGCGGGACTCTGGACATGCTTGAGGCTATTCTGAGAGGGGATAAGATTGAGCATCTGTTCCTCATTCTCACCTATGCGACTGACACGAAGAATGTGCGGAGCCGAGTCGATAGTATCACGGATTTGATGCGACAGGGATTTGTGCATCATGTAGTCATGCCGCTGCATCCATTTTCTGCCAATAATATTTCACGATTGTTAAGTGAACTTTTTATGTTGGAACAGGATCGAGTCGAAGATCTTGCCTCGATCATTTTCCAGAAGACGGGGGGAGTTCCACTCTTTGTTCGCAACATGATACAGGGGCTGATGGAGCAGGGTGCGATATCCTTCGATTACCGGAGGTTCGGCTTCTTTTGGAATATGTCGATAGCCCAGCAGTGGAAAATAAACGATAGCATGATCAATCATGTGCTCTTGCATCTGGAGAAACTCCAGCCAGGGGACACCGATCTGATCGGTGTTGCGGCTTGCTTGGGTCGCGAATTTAAGCTTACGGATCTCCATGTAGTTTCTGGTTTGGATATCGAAACTGTCCGCGCGACTTTGCGGAGAGCCTGTGAGAGAGGCTTAATGTTCTCGGCACATGATGAAAAAGGGGAAAAGGATGAGAGGAGTTTCGATCGCTACGCAATCGAGGGAACCCTTCGATTTGCTCACGAAGCGATTCGCGAAGTAACTTCAAGTCAGCTTGATCCTGAAGTAAGACGCAGTGCTCATCGAGCGATAGCTGAACAGTTTATGCTTCTTTCGTCAGAAGGAGGTCAAACGGATCGAATCTTTGAGATAGTTGATCACTACAATCAAAGCGTCGATAAAGTCCCAGTCAAAGAAGATATTCGATTGGCAGAAATGAATCTTGGGGCGGCACGGAAGGCTCGTATTTCAGCTTCTTTTGTGCAAGCTTTAAGTTATTTGCAGTCTGCTAAAACTTACTTAGGTGAAGAACCATGGACAAAATACTATCGGCAAAGTTTGGCCGTTCACGAAGAGATGGCCATCGCTGCCCTTCTCAATCAGGACCGGGAGCTCTTGCAAAGTATTGTTGAGGAGGCTTTGATTCATGTCAGAAATCCAATAGATAGTATTGTATTCCATGAGATGAAAATTGCCGATATCATGAGCCGCGATTTGCTGGCAGCTTTGGACTATGCTGTGCCGGTTTTGAATCTTTTTGGATTAAAATTCCCGACCAAGCCAGGAATCCTTCGGGTCGGCATCGAACTGATCAAGACAGTCGCTGTCATGAAGACGACGAATTACTTGCGTCGCTTGGAAAATGTGGGTCACTCTCATGATTTATTGAGCGCCGCCGCCATTCGCATTGGGACTCGAATTGGATCGGCAGCCTATCTGGTGCGTCCCCATCTGATGCCGGTGCTTGCGGTCAAAGGCTTTGCGCTGGGTCTTCGCCATGGGCATGTTCCGTCCCTGCCTTTTACCTATTCTGCCTTGGCAACGATCCTACTGGCTGTCTTTGGTTTGTACAAGGAAGCCTTTCGCCTCGCTCGCTTTTCTGAAGCTCTGGCTCGTCAGTTTGAAGATAAGCAGCAGCAGTGTCGGGTGGATCATATGCTGTACGCCTTTATATTTCCCTGGGCGGAACCTATGAGGCATTGCCTAACGGGTTTGCTCAAGGCTTTCCGCAATGGGGTAGAGTACGGTGAATATGAATTTGCAATTCATGCCATCAACCTCTATTGCCACTACAGTTTTTATTCGGGAACCTCGCTTTTGAGACTCGAAGAAGAAGTCGTTGAATATCGTCGGATGGTTGGTGATCTGCACCACGACTATCTCAATAATCATACGGATATGGCCCGCCAGACTTTTATGAATCTTTGTCTGGATACGGGCGATACTACCGTAATGCGGGGGCCGATTTTTGACGGTCAAAGAAATAGCGAGGTTTTGAAGCGAACTCCACACTTAGCTTTCTACTATGGAACCAACTGTCTTCTCCTCTGCGCCCTATATCACGATCATAAAGAGGGTCTTAAAGCCGTTGCAATGGCCAAAGCCAACCGAAAGTATGCGTTGGGTTCTTATGGAATAGCTGCATTTGAATTCTATCGAGCCATACTCGATGCAAGGGCCGCGTCCTCTGGGCTGAAATCAAAATGGAGCAGCATTCTCCAAATTGAATTGGCGATCCAGAAGTTCAAGCGTTGGTCCAAGCATGTTCCACAGAACCACGCCCATCGTTGGCAGCTCCTCAGGGCTGAGGTTGCCCGTCTGCAGGGTCGATCTCTCCAGGCTTTGACAGCCTATGCGAACGCCATTAAAGGCGCTGAAGAAGCCGGAGTTCTCCAGGACCTTGGCCTAGCCTGTGAGCAGTTAGCAGGACTATTTCATAGTCTTAATCTGGAAAGTCTGGCCCATGATTATCTGCGGAAGGCCCTGGATGCCTATCATCGCTGGGGTGCAGTCAAGCTGGTGGCTCGATTGAAAGAACACTATCGATCCTGGAATATTGCCGAGATATCGGTGGGTGCATCAAAAATATCGGAAAACTCCTATGACTTGCAGTATCTACAAAGAGTGCTTTCCGAGATGACTCGCGAGACGACGGACATTCGACTTATTGCAAAAATCCTGTCCAGTTCGGTTCACTTGGCTGGGGCCGACTGCGGTCATTTTATATTGAAAAGTTATGATGATAAAACCTATCGAGTTAAACAGTCCTATAACGAAGGTGTCATTAGCCAAGTCGACAAAAGTTTTATGGCTCTCGATAATATTTGCAAGAGTCTCGTCAATTATGTGATTCGAACCCGTCGTTCCGTGGTGGTTTCTGATGCCCAACTGCCGCAAAAAGGTATCTCAGGGTTGGAAAGAGATCCCTATGTCTTGGAAAAAATGGTCCGCTCTTTGGCCTGTATTCCTATTGAAATCGGCAGTGGGGTGGAGCGAGAACTGATCGCTATCATCTATCTCGAAAACAGCGTCTCTTCGCATGTCTTTACTCAGGAAAGACTGCGGCTACTCGAGCTAGTTGGTCAGGCCACGGCAGGTCGATTGGAGCTATCAGAAAAAGCCCAAACCCTTGAAGAGTCTCTGAAAGAGGCTCAATTGGTTCAGCAAGCGCTGTTTCCCTCGATCAAGCGCCTTGGATCGTTTTCCGTTGCGGACCATTTCAAGGCAGCCGATCACACGGGAGGCGATTGGTACGGTTATCACGAAGAAGAGCGCAAGCAAAGAGCCTACTTCTTTATCGGCGATGTGACAGGGCATGGTGTATCTTCCGCTCTAATCACAGGTACTGCAGCGGGATCAGTTTATGGTTCCATCGCCACCTTACAAGCATCAGAGAGAGATTTGAGTTTAACCGAGACGACCGAGATTTTGGCGAGCTGTGTGAATCGCGCGGTTTATGATACAGCGGCAAAGGTCGATAAATTCATGACGATGGTTTTTGTCTCATTCGACTCGCAGACCGGCGAGGTGGCATTTATCAATGCCGGCCACCCCAATGGTTTTATTATATCTGATTACAAGGTGAAGCCCTTGCTTGGCAATGGCAGTCCCCTCGGATTTCATCGAGACCCTAGCTTTAAAGTCAATCGACTGCAGATGCAGCCTGGCGATATCTTGTTTTTCTATACGGATGGCCTCATAGAAAATGAAGGTCCGGAAGGAGAAAAATTGTATCCACGTGATCTGGTCCGTATTCTGGAATTTTCTCGTGAGCCTGATTTGATTAAGAAGCAGCTTCTTAAGCAAACAGACAGCATTTGGCAAAATCAAAAAGCTGCAGATGACTATGCATTTGTTATCATTCGATGGGATGGTTGGCGTCAAAGCAAGTCGGGACAAAAAGTAAGTTAATCTTCATTCATTCGGTTGATCGACTTGGAAATTTCTCATGAGATGAGACGCCACAGGATTTTGAATGCGGCGCTCGCCAGCAATCAGCCAGAGATCTTCGAAGATATCTTCGAGCTCCCCAATAATATACAAATCCTTGCTTTGAATCATGTCATCGGCAGCCGGCCGGGCGAGGGGCAAAAGACCGGTCCCACTGAGGCCAAGAAGCTTTTGTAAACTTGTATCTTGTATTTCAGCGATGACGTCGACTCGAATATTTTGAATCATAAAAAAATGATCAATATCTACCCGCATACGGTTGGTAGGCACAGGCATAATAAAAGGTTGATCAACTAAAGAGCCTGGGAAGCCTTTCTTCAATGGCAAATACTGCTTTGTTCCGCAGATAACAACGGGCATGCGAGCGACTCGTCGAGCGAAAAGTCCTTGTCCTTCTAGTACGGGAGGAGCTTCATTGGCGAGCAAAAGATCGATGCGGTGAGCTTTTAACTCTCGGAGTAAAACATCTCCTCGACCTTCTTGCATAGAAACTAAACAGTTTTGGACGTTCTGGGCATTCTGAATAAGCAAGAGGGCGAGATGTTTCGATACGCTGTCTATCACCCCGAATTGTACTTCAATCCGATCGACCCGAAGGCGATCATTCAAGGCATCGAGCATTTCATCGCCGAGCTTGAAGATCTCCTGTGCATAATCCAGAGCAATACGCCCCGCCTCTGTGAGATGAAGGCGCTTTTTTCGTCGCTCAAAGAGTGATTGACCGAGCTGATCTTCAAACTGCTTCAACTGTGTTGACAGTGTGGGTTGGCCGAGTCGAAGTTTTTTAGCGGCTTTGGCAATACCACCTTCTGTAGCTATGGTTTTAAAATAATACAGATGATGATAATTGATCCAAGTGTCCATACAATCAACTCCTGCCATTAGCTCTGTTGGCTCATTCTCGCAAAAAATCCTTCAAGTTCTTCTTCCTTCAGAGTCTCTTTGGTAAGCAGCAGTTCAGCGCTTTCTTCCAGTATAGATCGGGCATCTTTCAAAAGTTCTAAAGCCCGAATGAAACATCTATCAAGGATTTTCTTGACAGCTTTGTCAATAATTTCTGCAGTCTCTTCACCATACCGCTTTGGTCTGTAGCTTGCACCGAGAAAGTTTTGCTGGTCTTGATCGAAATTAACATGCCCCAATTCTTCGTCCATGCCGTACCGAGTCACCATGCTCCAGGCGATATCGGTAGCTTTGGTCAGATCGTCCGCTGCGCCGGTAGAAAGGTGATTGAAAATGAGCTTTTCTGCAGCTCGACCAGCCAAGAGTACCGAAATTTTGCTTTCCAGTTCTTCGCGGGTCATGAGAAAGCGGTCTTCCGTCGGCCTTTGGATGGTATAACCAAGGGCTCCAATGCCGCGGGGAATGATCGAAACTTTATGAACCCGGTCAGTGGTGGACAGTCCTGAAGCGGCAAGGGCATGGCCCATCTCATGATAAGCGACGATCCGACGCTCTTTTTCGTTGAGAATTCGATTCTTCTTTTCCAGGCCGGCCACAATCCGCTCAATTGCTTCCGTAAAATCCTGCAGTCCCACTTCATTTGCATTCCGACGAGTGGCAATTAATGTCGCTTCATTGATCAGATTTGCCAGGTCGGCGCCGGTGAAGCCGGGAGTGAGTGCCGCGACCTGTTCCATATTGAGATCGGGAGAGATAGCTTTGATTTTGCGAAGATGTACCATAAGAATAGCCACGCGCCCGGGTTTATCTGGGCGATCGACTAAAACCTGGCGATCGAAGCGACCCGCACGAAGCAAGGCTGGATCGAGGATTTCTGGGCGGTTGGTAGCAGCGAGAAGGATCAAACCTGAAGTGGAATCAAATCCATCGAGTTCGACCAGGAGCTGATTCAAAGTCTGTTCTTTCTCATCATGTCCACCTCCCATCGCAGCTCCCGAACGAGATTTGCCAAGCGCATCCAATTCGTCGATGAAAATGATGGCAGGAGCCTTGGTCCGAGCCTGTTCAAAAAGATCGCGCACGCGGGCGGCACCGACGCCGACAAACATCTCGACAAATTCTGAGCCACTGATCGAGAAAAAAGGCACACCGGCTTCCCCGGCGACTGCTTTGGCCAAAAGAGTTTTTCCGGTTCCAGGAGGGCCAACGAGGAGAACGCCTTTGGGCATTCGTCCGCCCAGTCGCGAGGAATCGGCCGGTTGTTTCAGGAAGCTGACAATTTCCTCTAATTCCTGTTTGGCTTCGTCAACTCCTGCGACGTCATTAAAAGTAACTTTGGTATCCGTTTCCACATAGATCTTGGCTTTGCTTTTGCCAATCGACATAAATTCACCGCCAAATCCACCTCGATTGCCGACCCGTCGCATGATGAAAAGCCAGATGGCGAAAAAGGCAATAGCTGGGACTATCCAGGCCAGGAGATCATAGAGAAAATTATTCTCAAAAAGTCCAAAGACCTTGGCATCACTGCCTTCAAAATCTTTAGCCAGATTGGGGTCCACCCGAGTTGTGATGAACTGTTTTTTGGCGCTTTCACCCAAGTTTTTGAGCTTGCCGCGGATATGGGTGGATGTGACAGTCACTTCTTCAACAGAATTGGATTTAACAAGTTTTTGGAACTCGCTGTAAGGAATAGTCTCAACCTGAGTGTGTTGGACCCAAAGATCCCGAAAGAAAACCACCGCCAGAGCTGCCACAAAAAAATAGCTCAGGTGAAATCTTGTCTTAGTTGGCATGTAAAGAGTCTCCTTGACTCGATCGAAAGCGATCGCTTGGACACAAGTACCGACTCCACTTTAAAGCAGGCAAGCTGAAAAAAAGCTGAGAATGGCGATGTTTCTTTGGGACTCATTGACCTAGTGAAGAAGAGGGGGGTGGTTCTGGCTTGATAGAGCGGGCAGAAAGTTTGGCGAGAAGCAATGCGAGAGGTCAATCCTCAGTCCCATTGCCATCATGCGGTATCACTCTTGTTTTTAGAAATGGATATTAGAGGAGTATCACTTCGTTTTAAGCAATGAAGTGAGATGCGTCCTTTTTGCTGAATTATCAGTCAGGCTCTCGTCAAGACTGAGCTTCATACAGAATGGAGTAGAAGCAGCGAAAGCTAGAAAGGCAAGTTCAGCAGCTGACCTTCACCGACCAATACAGCCTGACCACCGACATAGACAGCTTGCAATTCACCCCGTTCCGAATGAATGCTAATTTCCAGGAGGCTGGGGCGTCCCATGGCGTAGCCTTGCTCGACCAGCCATTGCTTTCTGCTAGGCTGATGCTGTTCCTTGGCGAATAGGTATCCGGCAAATGCAGCGGCGGCTGAACCTGTCGCCGGATCTTCGACTATGCCTTTTTCGGGTCCAAACATTCGGCCATAAACCTGATGGTTCGGATCGACTGCATCCAGACAAAAAACGAAGACTGATGAGGCCCAGCTATTCTTTAGATAGCTTTCCCAAGCACCTGTATTGATCCGAGCTTCGTCGACCAAAGCACGAGAACGCAGGGGAATAAAGAGGAATGGGACACCGCAAGAATAGGCAGCAGGCTGCCATTGTTCATCCCAAATAAGATCTTCTGCGGCTAGGCTTAAGGCTTCTGCTAATTGATGACGGGAAGCAGGCGATAAACCCTGCTCAGGGAGTCGGGCCGTCCGCAGAGTAGCGTGGCCGAGATTCTCACTTTGCAGCTTCATCTCCACCTGGATGAGCCCAACTTTTTCCTCGAAAATGATGCTTGAATGGCGATCTAAGCTCATGAGATTTCGTTGCTCAAGGAGGCCTAGAGCTATAGCTGCGCCGATCGTAGGATGACCAGCGAATGGCAACTCCTGAGTAGGGGTGAAGATGCGTAATTGCGCAGTGTTCGCAGCATCTTTCGGCGGATAAATGAACACAGTTTCGGAAAGATTGAACTCCCCAGCTATCGTCTGCATCTCTTGATCGCTAAGCTCTCGCAGGGGATAGGGCACAACTGCCAGAGGATTGCCCGTCAAGGCTTGGTCGGTAAAGACATCAAGGATAAGGTACGATAACGCGACCATGATTATGCCTTTTCATTATTTCGAAGAGTTGTTGATTGTCTTGGACTCACCGGACGAAGTTTTTCCAGGTACTCCTTTATCTGTTTTTCCGTACCTTGATCAGACGGATCGTAGAACTTCGTTTTGGCTAGAGATTCAGGCAGATTCGACTGTTGAGCCGCTTTTTGCGGATGGTCATGGGCATAGGTGTAATTCTGACCGTATCCCATTGATTTCATAAAGCGGGTGGGTGCGTTACGCAGGTGCAAAGGAACCGGCAGATCACCCGTCGCTTCTACCATTGCGAGGGCGCTATTGATACCGAGATAGCTGCGATTGGATTTGGGACTGGATGCGAGATAAGTTGTGGCCTGCGCGAGAATAATACGCGCCTCCGGCATGCCGATTTCCTTGACCGATGCCAGGCAGGCATGGGCCACGACCAGAGCCGTGGGATGCGCATTGCCGATGTCCTCGCTTGCGGCAATGACCAGACGCCTCGCCAGAAACACAGGATCCTCGCCACCGTGGAGCATGCGCGCAAGGTAATAAA
>JBGSRE010000442.1:0-3428 GCA_041737755.1 Oligoflexus sp. | reverse complement strand
CCGGATTTGGTTCTGGTCTTTTCGGGAACCGTTTTGAATGTGACCGGCCAGGCGGTTGAAATCATGGGCATGACGATGTTGGTCTTCCTGACTTTAAGTTTAAGCATCAGTGCGGTGATGAATCGCTATCAAAGAAAAACTTTACATTACCTTGGTCAGGGAGCTGCATGATGGCTTCACCTAGCTTTGAGTGGGCGCGTTTTGCCAAACGTTCCCCCGGACAGATGGTCCTGAGCGTGGGTCTGCTCGTGCTCTTGATTTACATCAGCTGGCCTGCAGTCGAATGGCTATTTTTAAAGGCCCAATTCTCGGGTGTCGATCGCAATGCTTGCACAGGCGAAGGGGCTTGTTGGGTTTTTATTGGGCAGCGATTGGATCAATTTATCTTTGGTTTCTACGAAGCTAGCGAGCGCTGGCGTCCGCTGTTGGTCGCCGGGTTATGGCTGCTCGGTGGAGTGCCTTTGCTGTGGCAAGCTTTTCCTTGGCGCACGCTGGTCGTCCCTTGCCTTTTTGTGGCCTTGCCTCTTCTGAGTTGGATTATTCTTCAGGGCGGAGTTCTGGGCTTGCCCTTAGTCGAAACCTCGCGTTGGGGCGGCCTGATGCTGACCCTTTTGATATCTTCGATTGGCATCACCATCTCTTTGCCCTTTGGCATTGTCTTGGCTTTGGGGCGGCGTTCATCTTTGCCTTTATTGCGGTGGTTAAGCGTCGGCTTTATCGAAGTGTGGCGTGGGGTTCCCCTGATAGCGGTCCTGTTTATGGCCAGTGTTATGTTGCCCTTCCTTCTGCCTCCGGGCGTCGAGTTTGATAAATTGCTGCGCTGTCTGGTAGGCGTTGTCTGCTTTACCAGTGCGTATATGGCAGAAGTGGTCCGAGCTGGGCTCCAGGCGGTTCCGAAAGGACAGTTTGAAGCAGCATCGGCCCTCGGTCTAGGTTACTGGCGCAGCATGGGGCTGGTGATCCTGCCGCAAGCCCTGCGGCTGGTCATTCCAGGTATCGTGAATACCTTTATCAGCCTTTTCAAAGACACGAGTCTGGTCTTGATCATCGGCATGTTCGACCTTCTGGGCATGGTTCAAGCGGCCAGCACCGATCCTGATTGGATGGGCTTTGCCTTGGAAGGCTATGTGTTTGCCGGATTTATTTTTTGGATCTTCTGCTTTACGATGTCGCGGACCAGCCTTCGCCTGGAAAAGCGCCTCGAACAAGCCAGTCAGCGCTAGGAGACGAGAGCACATGACCCAACAAAATTCAGCCCTTCGACTGGAAGCAGTGCATAAATGGTTCGGTTCTTTTCATGCTCTCAAGGGCGTGAATCTGGAAGTGAAAAACGGCGAGCGAGTGGTGATCTGTGGTCCATCGGGATCGGGCAAGTCGACTTTGATTCGTTGCATCAATCACCTCGAAGCACATGATAAGGGTGTTATCGTCGTCGATGGTATCCGCCTTGAAGATGAAGCCAAAGCCATTGAGAACGTGCGACGTCGAGTCGGTATGGTTTTTCAGCAGTTCAATCTGTTTCCGCATCTTACCGTTTTAGAAAATCTCTGTCTGGCGCCTATTTGGGTGCAAAGACGACCTAAAAAAGAGATCGAAGCGCAGGCCATGGAATACTTGCAAAGAGTAAAAATTCCTGACCAGGCGCATAAGTATCCGGCGCAACTTTCCGGTGGTCAGCAGCAGCGAGTGGCCATCGCTCGGGCTCTTTGCATGAACCCGGCCATCATGCTGTTCGACGAGCCGACCTCGGCACTGGATCCAGAGAT
This sequence comes from Oligoflexus sp., assembly GCA_041737755.1. GTDB lineage: Bacteria > Bdellovibrionota_B > Oligoflexia > Oligoflexales > Oligoflexaceae > Oligoflexus. The sequence goes on along the minus strand of JBGSRE010000442.1, from coordinate 1,662 downwards.
GATTAAAGAAGTCTTGGACGTTTTGGTGGAGCTGGCCGGCAGTGGCATGACCATGATCTGTGTCACCCACGAGATGGGGTTTGCCCGGCAGGTGGCGGATCGGATCATTTTTATGGATCAAGGTGAAATCATCGAAGAGGCTGCACCTCAGCAGTTTTTTACTCAGCCCAAATCAGAAAGAACCCGAGCTTTTATCGCTCAAGTTCTTCATCATTAAATCATAGAGTATTCACGAACGGTTTTCAAAAGCCCGGGCATTTTCTGATGATCCAAACGATACTCTAGTTTTTTAGGGCATGATCTGGAAAAATTCCTGGACAGCGAAGGTTATTTTTCTCTGCTCGTTCGGATGGACATATCCTATTTTTTTGACAAAAGACTTGAGTGGCAAGGTGTATGGGGTGCTCGCCCAGCAGTGGCTGATGGGTTTATGAAGACCAGACGTATGGTTTTTTCCGCCAGGAATCTCAACACAACTGCTGGATCCGTTTCCAAAGGTCTGAACAGGGAAGCAAACAATGCTCCTGGCACCAGATCTGATCAAAGATCTAGGCGACATCACCAGGTAAGCACGAACGTCTTTCGATTCATCGAGTGGCTGCGATGGCTCTGTCAGTTCTCCTGCGTCCTGCTGAGAAAGAGTCCAGATATCCCACTTATCCACGCACGACCTCTTTCACTGGCATGACCTCGATTTCATCCTGCTGCTGTAACTGCAGGCGTTCCATCTCCTGAGCCTTTTGCTTCATGCGATCCCAGTTTTCGCTCTCCCATTGACCAGCTTTCTGCATTTGCTGATCCACAAGCTGCTGGTATGCGATCATGATTGCTGCGTTCACAAATTCAGTCGCGTTGGAATAGCCTCCAATTTCCATGGCTCTTTCCATATATCTCGTTTCCCGGTCACCAATTTGAGGTCTGAAAACTTTGGCCATAACACCTCCAAAGATCATGTACATGTTTAATGTACTGCATTCCTGATCGGAATAGAAGGACAGAACTTTAGCAAAACATTTGGCTGAAATTATTGGAAAAATTGGGATACGTGAATCCTGACAATCAAATGGGACTGACCGAAACTACCAAACGAGTCATTTATGGATGTCCAAAAGCTATAGATTCTGGAAGCTTGAAAATCCGTCATCTAACCTACTGAAATTACTCAGTCCGTGTTTGTGCGATTTCAAGGAGTTTTTGGACAGCCAGGGAGGCTCAATGAGGCTTGCCCGGGACTGGATAGATTTCGAACTAAAATCAGATGGTCATTCAGAAGCACCATATGCAAAGAATTTGAAAATCAATGGGTGTAGGCATGCCTGTATGTTTGAGATAACGCGCGATCTGCATGGGATCCAATACTGCGGCAATGATTTCCAGATCAGCACCACAGCGAGGAGGGGAATTTACGCGATTGGTGGACTGCGGATGATGCCAAAGAATTCAATCAACGCGCCCAGTGTATCGTCGATCAATATGCCCAGTACACGATCGTTGATGATATTAAAATCAATAGCAAGCTGACCCTCGGCGAAGACGTCGCCGACCTTGGTGGCATGATTCTCGTGTATATGGACTGGAAGGCTGAAATAGCCAAATTCCCAGCTGAATCAAGGGATGGTTTCACGCCGGAACAACTCTTTTTTATAGGCTTTGCTCAGTGGG
>JBGSRE010000439.1:0-1547 GCA_041737755.1 Oligoflexus sp. | reverse complement strand
AACCCAATTGTGATATGGGATATGTGGGCACTGCCTAGTACTGCCCCAAAAGTAGTCCGACACAGTCAACAAATGACCCCTTTTCTAATACTCATGATATGATTAATAGGGTTAAATATAATATCTCTACAGAATCAACCGCGCTCAGGGAACCTATATGTATCGAAAAGAATTAGACAAACTAGAAGAATGGTGGCAAAAACCGCAGCGTAAGCCCCTCGTGATACGCGGTGCGCGGCAAGTAGGAAAATCTACTTTAGTGCGCCTATTTGCAGCCAGCAAGGGCTTGCCACTGAACGAAGTGAATTTAGATCGGGCTCCTCTGCTGGATGCTGTTTTCGCATCCAAGGATCCTAAAAAAATAATTGCCGAGCTCGAGAGTTTGCCCAAGATGCCGGGTATCGACGCCAACGCCCTGCTTTTTCTTGACGAAATCCAGGGGGTCGAGTCGGCGCTACCTGCACTTCGATATTTTTATGAGGATCGCCCTGAGTTGCCGGTGATTGCCGCAGGATCACTATTGGAATTTCTTTTGCGGGATCACAAGTTTTCAATGCCTGTTGGCAGGATAGAATACCTGCATATGGGTCCATTAGTTTTTTCGGAATTCCTGGCGGCTCTCGATGAAAAAAATTTGCTTGCGAAACTCAATAACTTCAGCCTAAAAGATCAGCTCGGTGATCTGGCCCACCTGCGTTTTATCGAAGTCCTGCGGACTTATTTCTTTGTGGGCGGAATGCCGGAAGCCGTCGATCAATTCGTGAAGACTGGTAGTCAACGAGAAGCCTCTGAGGTTCATCGCTCGATCTTAGGCACCTATCAAGATGATTTCCCCAAATACATTGGATCGCGCAATCTCTCTCGATTTTTAAAGGTTTTTGCCTATTCAGCCAGAAATATCGGATTAAAGGTTAAATATACAAATTTTTCCACCGATCACCAAAGCGCAAGTATTAAAGCCGATATTGAACTTCTTTGCCTCGCTCGCATCCTGACTAAAGTCACTCATAGTCATTGCAATGGATTGCCTCTTGAAGCTGACTGTGATGAGCGCGTTTATAAACTGCTGTTTATGGACATAGGCTTGATGAATTCCATGCTGGGTTTGAGTTGGAAAGATCTAACGGCGCTGCCAGAACTCAAACTCGTCAACGAAGGTGCAATGGCCGAGCAGTTTGTGGGTCAGCACCTGCTCGACGCTCAACGTAAGGAAGTTTCCTCTGGCTTGAACTATTGGTTACGGGAAGGCAAGGGCGTTAATGCTGAGGTAGATTTTGTAAGCTCTGCTGCCGGTCAAATTTTTCCGATAGAAGTCAAAGCTGGTGCCAGTGGTAGCTTACGATCTTTGCACCAATTTATGAGCGAAAAGCGGCTGAACTTTGCCATTCGCCTAGATTTAAACCCTCCTAGCTTGCAGTGGATTGATACAACAATACAAACCAAAACAGGTCCCCAAGAAGTCCGCTACCGTTTACTATCCTTGCCACTTTATCTTGTTGAGAAAATTCCAGAAATCGCAGCGGCTCACTTTCATCAAGAAATTTAGG
>JBGSRE010000405.1:0-4178 GCA_041737755.1 Oligoflexus sp. | reverse complement strand
GTTGGCGAGAAGAATGAACCTCTCCCGGATGCTGATTGGTATTTTTTTGGCGAACAGAACGACTGGAATAATCGGCATCATGGGTCATGGGTACATCATCAGCAGCAGCGGGTCTATGTTTTGCGAAACCCTGTGGCTGATCGCCTCTTGCCAGCAGAATCTCGTCATCGGAGCTTAGCCGAGGCTTGTGAATTCATCGATCTGCCGCTTCGCCAATCCGATTTTTATCGGCGCCTTGCCAGCTTACCGAGCCAGGATTCTAGCAGCGTCACTGTTCGTCCTGATCTCGCTCGTCGACTGCGGAGCTTTCAAGGCGCTCGCATCCTCGTCGTGGATGACGATCCGGTGAATCTGCAAGTTGCTCAGCGGCAGTTGAAACGATTGAAGGCCGAGATCTCATTGGCCTCGTCTGGGGTTGATGCCCTGGAGTGCTTAGAAAAAGTCCATTTTGATTTAATTTTTGTCGATTGTCAGATGCCGCATATGGATGGCTTTGAATTTGTAAAAATATTACGTCAACTTCCCCAGTTTATTGCCGGTACTCCGGTGATTGCATTGACCGCATTAGGCCGGGATGAGGATCGAACGCGAGCACTTCAAGGCGGATTTTCAGACTTTCTGGCAAAGCCAGCTCAGTTGGAAGACGTGCAAGAACTTCTCGGCCGTTGGCTACCCACGAAATAAATACTTTGGAATCCTATCTTCTTTACGGCTCGGTGCTGGGATCGACAGTTTATTTCGGTTTTTGTTCGACTAAAGCCGACTATGGACAAAACAAGATTAACATCAGAAGAAGTCCTATTCCCAACTCGGGGGAGGCCGAATTCGGACTGGGTGCACACTTGGCCTGGAGAACTTCGTTTGCACAAGAAATTTAAGTTTCTTGCCAATAAGGAGTCGGAATAGCATGGGGCGGATCTTATCTATATGAAGGGCCGTTAAAACCTTTGAAAAGGCCACTCTAGGCCGTCGACCCACGCAATCAACACAGGTCAAAAGGACCAAAGCTTTGTAATATCTCTTGACAGCGGGGTACCTTAAAGTTTTTGTAGGGATGAATAGGCATCTCTGAAGAGTCGGTGAGCGATCTGCCGGCGAGTGCCCCACCTAATGAAGAGGACAGAGCACATCGATGCAGGGAAAAGGACTGATTATTACCGAGAAGCCAAGCGTCGCCAAAGATATCGTGCAAGCCTTGGGGGGCTTTGAAGAAAAAGGCAAGGGTGATTACTATGAGAGCGAGAACCTCATCTGCACCTATGCAGTGGGTCATATTCTTACTCTCCTTGAGCCAGAAGACATCAATCCGATCTACAAGCGCTGGCGCTTGGCGGATCTTCCGATTATCCCGGAGGATTTCAAGACCAAGCCCGTACCGAATCAAAAGACTCGGTTGGGCGTGATAAAAAAATTAATGGAACGCAGTGACGTTACCTATCTGGTGAACGCCTGCGATGCTGCGCGAGAAGGTGAGCTGATTTTTCGCGAAATCGTCAAGCATGTAGGGGTGACCAAGACCATTCATCGGCTGTGGTTGCAGTCGATGACCAAAAAAGCCATTCAAGATGGCTTTAAAGCGCTTCAGGATGGAGCTAAATATGTGGGTCTAGGTTCCGCAGCCGAATGTCGCGCCCATGCCGACTGGTTGATTGGAATGAATGCCACGCGGGCTTTAACCGTTCGATTGAAAGCTAAAAATCAACGGGGTGTGTCGTGGTCTGCAGGCCGTGTGCAGACCCCCACTCTGAGCCTGCTTGTTGAACGCGAACTGGAAGTGCTCGAACACAATTCGCAGTCCTACTGGAAAGTGATTGGAAATTTCGAAGTCAATGGCCAGGTCTATGACGGAACTTGGTATGATCCGAATTTCGATCGCAAGAATGCGACCCGGGAACAAAAAGAAGATCGCATTTTTGAAAAGGCCAAAGCTGAAGCGGTCATTCAAACCATTGCTGGCAAACCGGCGGTGGCGAGCGAAACGCGTAAGCCTTCACCTCGCAATCCACCCATGCTGTTCGATCTAACCTCTTTACAAAGAACCGCCAACACTCGCTTCGGCTGGTCGGCGACCCGGACTCTAAGGGCCGCCCAGCGATGCTATGAAACGCATAAAGTCCTGACCTATCCACGTACCAGTTCCAAAGTCTTGCCCGAAGATTACAAGCCTGAAGTGGCAAGAGTTTTAGAAGTCCTGTCGAATAATCCAGACTATGGACCCCATGCTCGGCACCTGCAGCAAAAAGGTCTATTAAACCAGGATAAGATTTTCAATAACGAAGGCGTTACAGATCACTTTGCCATCATTCCCACAGGCGAAATGAGAGCCTTAGAAGGTGATGACCAGAAACTGTTTGATCTGGTCACTCGCCAGTTTATGGCTTCATTTTATCCCCCCTCGGTCTATGAAGAGGTGGAACGTATTACCGAAGTCGCCAGCCAATACTTTCGAAGCAAGCCACCCCGGGTGCTGAAGGAAGCCGGTTGGGAAGCGGTTTTTGGTAAAGTGCCTGATAAAGGTGATAAGTCCTTTGCCGCCTTGATTCTGGGCAAAGACAAAGCCGAAGGCGTGACGGTGAAATCGAGTGAAGCCACCCTTGAAGAGCTGGAAACTAAGCCCCCGGCTCGGATCAGTGAAGCAGGCCTTTTGTCTTTGATGGAAAATGCTGGTCGCCACATTGAAAATGAAGAAATCTCGCAGGCTCTTCGCGGCGCCGAAGGTCTGGGCACAGCGGCGACTCGTGCGGACATTATTGAAAACTTAAAGAATCGAGAGTATGTCGATGAAAATCTACGGCCGACACCGAAGGGGATTCGACTCATCGATATCCTGCATCGGATCAATGCCAGTCGATTGACATCTGCGGAGCTGACGGGTCAGCTGGAATTATTCCTGAATCAGGTGGAAGAAGGCAAACGCTCCCCCGATGATTTTATGCGGGAGATTGCAACTTATGCCAAGGAAGTGGTGGACTCTACCCGTGACTTCGACTTCGAGCAAATTTATCCGGATGAAAAGCCGCTAGGGCCTTGTCCCAACTGCAGTCGTCCCGTGTTTGAACGGGCTTGGTTCTATGGCTGCCCCGAAAGTACCAAACGCGCTGGTAAAAAGGCCTGTGACTTCCTCGTCTGGAAGGACTTCAATGGCCGCTATATCAATCGCAATGCCGTCCGCATTCTACTGGAAAAGAAAATGACGCCAGAACTCGATGGCTTCAAGAATGCCAATGGCAAAGACTATCGAGCCGTGTTGGAATTGCAAGGTGGCAAGTTGGTCCGACGGGTGGTGGAAAATTCAACTGAAGTCGATCCTAATCAACCGCAACTGGATATCAATCTTGAACCGATTGCTCCCTGTCCCTTGCCTTGCAGTCCTGATTGTATGGTGATTGAAACAGCAGCGGATTATGCCTGCCAGACGAAAGTCAAAGGTCGGGATGCGGGCGAAAAGAGAGGCGCACCTGGCTTTGCTTTCCCGCGTATTCTTTGCAAAAGAGCGCTGACCCGCGAAGATTTGCTGGTCTTTTTGCAAACCAAGGAAACGCCGATCATTAGCGATTTCATCTCCAAGAAAGGCCGCAAATTTAGCGCCAAACTGGTGATGGAAAATGAGTGGACGGGCTTCCGCTTTGAATTTCCACCGCGGGCAAAAAAGAGCGCTGCTAAGGACGAAGAGGCAGCGGAGACGGCTCCTCCTGAAGCAGCTCCATTGCCTGCAGCTACTTCGGTAGAAGGCACTTAACGGACGGACGATCTATCGCTGCGACGAAAGGGTGGAGGCCTTAAGCCAGGCCTCGCCATCGGCTTTGCCTCTTCCATATAGATCCTGCAGACGCGAGGGTTCGGGAAAAAGCACATGGATGAGCGAGGATCGCTGTTCCGGAAAGATGTCCACCTTCTGCTGGGCAGTCGAGCCCTGGGGTGATACGCAGATCGTTTGGGCATTCCAACGGGGCTGATTGTTGCGCAGACCACCATCGATCATAATGCGCCAACCCCAGACCACGGGTTTTTCATAGTAAATCGGAATATAGCAAGAGCCGAGCAGAAGGCGGATCAAATCGGCTTGGCTTTGGCAACTGCTAGCATCGATCAGCTCATGCCGGAGATGGGGAAGAAGGGTTACTGAAATTTTCACCCGACCCGCTACCCTTTGCCAGGCGTCCTTCGGCAGTTGCTGC
>JBGSRE010000375.1:0-2387 GCA_041737755.1 Oligoflexus sp. | reverse complement strand
AGTCCTACTTTGAGACAAGCAGCAGCCCGGATTCACGGGCAAGCTTTTTAGAAGCAGAGGCTCAGACTTTAGAGAACTTGGATAGATCTGCTGAGGCCATACAGTCTTATAAGAACTTGACCAGTCTTCAGAGGAATATTTTTGATTCGAAAAGGCAGGAACTTGCCAATCGATACTATGCCGAATTTGAGGTTGGCCGACGTAATCAAGAAAACCTGAAACTTGAGCACCAGAATCGACTGCAGTCCGTACAAATTGAAAACCAAAGCAAGGTCGCGACGAGCACAAGAATAGCTCTGGTGGCCGCCGTGACAGCTTTGACAATTCTTGGTTTTAGCTTCTATCGAGCCCTACTCAGCCGAAGAAAAATCGAAAGTCTTAACCGCTATATTGAAACCAATGTCTTGCAGCGTTTTCTTCCACCCGAATTGGTGCAGGAAATTCTTGCCGGAAAATCTCGTCTCGACGATCGAACCAAAACGGAGACAGTAACGGTACTCTTCGCTGATCTTTGTCAATTCACCCGTGCCACAGATAGGCTCGGCCCGGAAACAATCTCGCACATTCTCAATGACTTCTTCATTAACATGACGGAAGTTATATTTTCTGAACGTGGTACTATCGATAAGTTTATTGGTGACGCCATCATGGTCATCTTCGGCGCTCCAACTTCTCTTGCTCCAGCAGAGCAAGCGCTAGCCGCAGTCCGCTGTGCACGCAAAATGCAGGAAAAGCTTCAGGAGCTTAATAAGTCATGGGAACTCAGTGAAGGTCAGCACTTTGAAATGCGAATTGGTATTCATCAAGGCCAGGCTGTGGTCGGAACTTTCGGCGGCGCTAAACGATCGGATTACACCGTCGTTGGTACGAGTGTAAACATCGCTGCCCGGGTCGAAGGTATTGCTGATCCCAATTCCATTCTGGTAACCGATGCCATCACCCAATTTCTGGACCCACGCGAATTTAGCCTTCGTGGGCAATACCGCCTCCGCGGTCTGGATATGGAAATCCCCCTGTTTCGAATTGAAGAGCAACAGGTCTCTTCCACTGAAAAATCCTTCGAAAAGGCATCGTAGACGAGCCGCAAAGGATGAAAGAAGTTGTCAGCAATCAAGGCTACAGGGTCGCCTTTTGTATTTTCCACCCAGCTTATCGCTATGATTTCGATCCGTTTCGAAAAATCTCGGCTTGCCCTCTGGCGGAGTTTTCAGTTAGGGCATCAGTTGCCGCAACTAAGGCATGATGGGAGGAATGAGCAGAAACTCAATAAGAGTCGACGCTCCTACCACAAAGAAGATGCTCTCAAACATCCAGTCTTTGAAAGGGATTTTCAGGATCTTTTCCGTCCAGTAGTCGAAGAATCCAGTCGTATAGAGGGGCATGCCCACCCGAATACGGCAATTGTTTTCCCAGACCATAAGCGGACAGGGTTTACCAAGCACAACCTCGATACTGATAAATAAAACCAGACCCAAATGGATGGATCGCAACCAAGGATCGTGGACCCAAGCCCAAGACTGCCAAGCTCCGAGTGGCACCAGCAAAGGTGTCATCATCACGAAGAGAGAGCAGACCGCATGAACAGTTAAAATGATATAGGCCAAATTTTTCCACACCGTGGCATCGCCTCCAAAATGAATACGAGAAGTAAATATCACCTTTTTTTCAAGCTTAGTATGTGTATCCTTCTCTCTGCCTTCATCCCTTGGATCTAAGGCATGGCATAGTATTCAGCGTGAGTTTAGCTCACGCGCTTCCTAAGGAAAGTGATCGATGGTCCCCCAGAAATGTTTGGCAAATCCCTGTTTATTGTAGTCTCAAAATATAATCATATTCAATAGATACGAATATTTTACCCTACCATCTTTTTTCCAGGATAGTACATGCCGATGAGCCTTAATACCAGGAGTGAATCGTTATGCGCCTCATTTCCACGATTAGCTTATTGGCTTCATTGATGGCCTGTGAGTCGTCGACGGCAGTCTCGCATAGAAGCGCGACCCAGTATAGTAGCGCGCGTAGTGAGAACCTGGATCCAAAACCATCGGCGCCTTTGCCTGAGGGCAATGCTTTGCTGCCGTGGATTGGAATCGTACCCGAAAAAGCCATATTTACTAGCCAGCGGATCGTCCATAGCATCACCTTTATTGACGGTGATATGTCGATGGCTACCGAACTCCGCTTCGGTCTTATCAGTATCGCCCAGCAATCGTCAAAGGTGGAAAAGCAGAGGAATCAGACAGGATTTGAAGTTGTGAGTGCCGATCATGCTTTTTTGGTGGTCGATAATAGGTCGAAAAAATTCTCTGACGGCGAGCGAACCACGATCATTGATAAAGTCCTGACCAATAGCACGCTAAAATCCGACATCATGCAGCTGCTCGATG
>JBGSRE010000336.1:0-13517 GCA_041737755.1 Oligoflexus sp. | reverse complement strand
AAAGTTCGGGGTGACCTTGCTTCCTGCTATCGCAGCGTTGGCTGCAATATCCGTGTTAACTATAGATCCATCTTGGATAGCGGTGGAATCAATAGCTCCAGCTGCGGATCCCGACTCATCACTGCCCCATTCCCAACCCGTAACGCTTCGCCACTTCAAGATCTGCCCATCGGCTGGGCTTCCCGAGGGCAAGGCGTGGCCCGCGAGGCCCTGAACGCGCATCCGTCCATTATTATCAAATCCAAGGCTTGTGCCATCGACTGGCACCTTAAAGGCAAATGGCACTGCTCCAAAACGCTGCCTTGGATAAATCTTACCGGAGGTCGTATCGCTGATTTCAATCCAAACTTCAGAGCCAGAAAATACGCTATGAAACTCGGCGGGAGTCAGCTCGATCGAAAGATTGAAGACGCCCTCACTGAGAGGAATCGAATTAAAAACTTGAGCAGCTATAGAAGATCCGCCCGTAGCCGACGCATAAAAAGAAGCTAAAATTGAAATGCTACCACTTAAGGGCTGACCGTTGCTATGCGTGAGACGGCCGCCGTATTGGAGCTTGTAAGGATCAGCGTAAGCGATCTCCCCAGAAAGGAAGATCAAACCTGAGACAAAAGCTACGCTTAAACGCCTGTTCATGCTGATCTCGCTTCCTAGTATAATTCCGCTTCGAAAGAAAGCGGGGTCCTCTCTATGAAGATAGGAGATCGGCACTTTCGTCCTGCAAATTAATACTTCTCGATGAGAACGAAAAAAGTAAAAAAAAGCCAATTGATATCGGGAATTATAGGGGTTGATTGCAGGCTAACGAGGCTTATTTTAATTTCCTACTAGAGAAAACTTATAGTGAACTTGTTTCATAGCTTTCGATTGAAAGTACTTCCATACCATTCGGAAATTTTACTCAGGTCGCAATCGTGTCAAAAGATCACGAAACGGTGGATTTTTGTCTGCTTAGGCAAGCTATGTCAGCTGATTAATTTGGATAGGTTGCTCTACCTTTGGTTGGATCTGCAGGTGGTGACCGAGACTGTGCATGAACCATTTATGTACCTGTGCCTGGGTCAGAATGTAGACCAGCCAGGGTAAAGCTGGTTGGAAATCATGGACTGCAGCAAGACAGGAAGTTCCCACTAAGGTCTCGCGAATTTCCAGGCGAGCCTTCAAAGCCCCTGGCTTGTAGAGAATTCCACCTACAATATAGAAGAGCTGTCGATCGGATTGGCTCCGCTCAGGAGAGTATAGGAGGGTGAGCAAATCAATGGGCAAGGCCTTGAGTCTGAGATGAATCCGTGGTCCTTCATGGGTGACGCGGATGAGAAATGGCAGAAGTCTAGGCAAATATCTCAAGTATTCGGCAGCCACCCATGCCGCATCACGGCCTTTAGGTAGAGGCAGTCGTTGGATCGAACGCACATGATTTTGCTTTGGTTTGGAGGTCCCCTTGCCAAAAGCATGAGGCTTTTGCGCCTTCTGCGTTTGCAGTTCTAACACCAGCTTTTGGGTGGCGCTGCTAAAGTTTTCCAGTGGTATATCCTGGTTCGGAAAGCGGTGCGATGGCCGCACCAGCATGGAAGATTTTAAGCTATCGATCAAAGGATAGACCAGGGTCTTAGGGGCTCCCGACAGCAGCCGAACCCAGAGTTTGGAGAGTCCCAGACTCATCCAAGGAATGGTATGGAAGGAGCGTCGCAGGTTTTGTACCTTAGCCATGGACTTCATCATATCGAGATAACTGATAGCTGGCTCAGCACCGATATCCCAGGTTTGGCCCTGCAGTGACTCTTTGATCAAGCAGACCTTGACCACTCGGAGGACGTCGGTGAGACTGATAACCTGGCAAAGATTGCGGGTCCATCGTGGACAAATCATAATCGGTAAACGTCGGACCAAAGTAAACAGAATGGTGAAAGAAGAACCAGCACTGCCAATGACAATGCCCGTTCGCAGGCTGGTGACTTTAGGAATATATGCTTTAAGAGTGATTTCCACTTCCAGGCGACTGCGCAAATGCTCAGAAAGTTCCACATCTTCGGGAATCAATCCACTCAAATAGATCACGTGGGGAATGCCTTTCAATCGAGCGGTCCTGGCAAAATTATCGGCCAAAATCAAATCGAAATCAGCGAAACTGCCTTGATTCAAGCGCGCCGTTGGTAGCATGGAATGGACTAAATAGATGGCGACGTCCTGTTCGGTCAAAGCATCTTCAAGATCTTTCAGGTTTTGCAAGTCGCAACCGATCCAGCGAAATCTAAGCGGGGCTGCTGGATGGGACATCGAGAAAGAATTGCGACTCAGAGCCGTCACTGAAAACTGTGGATCATCAAGCAGATGGTCGATCAGAGCCCGGCCTACAAATCCAGAGGCTCCGACTATTGCCACTTTCATGCAGAAAACTCCTGGTTTTTTCTTTGGCATTGAACTTTCATTTGCCACGCAGTTTGCCAGGCAAGTTTTGCATGGAGCGGCACACCGAGGCGCTGAGCATGCTCATAGAGTCCAAAGAGGAGCAGCCCTAAAGGTAAAAATTCTGGGTGAATTTGGGTTTTGTTATTTCGACAGGAGACGAAAACCTGATGAAACGAAGTTTGGAATTGATCCAGGCGGAACAAAACAGCCTGATCGCGAACATCGCCAAAAATTTGCAGAAAAAGCTGTTCCGCGTGCTGCAAATTCAGTTCGCTCAGGCCCTGTCGAAAGAGGTCGGAACGATCTTCATAAAAGCCTTGATAGATGCTCTGCATGGCTTTTTGAAAGTCAGCAGACCAGCTATGAATCCAAGGTTTAGGTTGCCATTCGATGCTCATGGCCCCGACATGGAACTGTTCAGAGCGTAGATCCAAAAAAAAGGCGGTCGGGGAAATCACCGCAGCGAAGTACAATTTAAGCAGTGCCTGACCTTGGCTGTGGGGATCACGGACCGACCAAGCATCCCCTGGCGATGGCTTGGTGGTGCCAGTCATCGACAGACTTGGATCGAGAAGGGGAGCAAGAGTAGCCCATTGCTGTCTAGTTGTCGCAGTCAAACTTCGATTAAGATAGTTTCGGCTCAGTTGGCCCATCAGTCGGGTCATACCCAAAGTCGGTACGACCTCAAAGAAACTGGGTGATAGAAAGTCCAAGGCTTTGGCCCAGTCGCCCGATTTCATCGAATGGAGAAGGGTTTTGAGCATAGGGCTGCTTTCTATTCTGAGCCACCAGTGGCTGATGTTGAATACGCTTGCACGAATGCGAGCCAGAGATACCTCTAGACCATATTACCGATTACCGCTAAGCCCGCAAAGTCCGAATCGTGCGTTGATAAGCTTAAAATAGATACGGACTTTCCCTTCGATAGTCGGACCATGGCTAGTGACTGGCATCCCAGGTCTGGACGGTGATCAACTTATCACCGTCCAGACTCCCGGTCATTTCAATCCGCCCGCCTTGTGACGATCATCGCCTCTGAAAGCTAGATTCTTCTTCCAAGAAGATAAGTTAAATTTACAGTAAATTAGACGGCAATTTGTCGTAAAATATCAACATGAAAGGTTCTGTTTTTCTCAACAGAAAATGCTCACGAGTGCTGGTAGATTCACTCCCTCGATACAAAAGGAATAGTCAAAGGAGTGTTAAGTCGTGACGAATAAGGCCCAGCTTGATCGCCGCTCTCTGATTGCCCAAACACTTGGTACGCTCGGGATACTCAGCATTGGTCCCAACCTCCTTGGTATGAGTTCATCGATGCCTTTTATCGAAGGCGCTGGGCTACAAAATTTAGGGCCCCTGGCCAATGCCAATACCTTAGGCGCAAGAGTGCCCCTCGGTTACAGCATCAGAATAGTCGCTGAATCTGGCAAAAATGTGCTACTCGCTAACGGCAAACGCTCAAAATACGTGTGGCATGGAGCCCCCGACGGCGGCGCCTGCTTTGCGCTGAGTGACGGAGGTTGGATCTATGTATCTAATTGCGAAATCGACAAGAGAGGCGGCGGCGCTGGTGCCCTTCAATTTGATAAAGACGGCTTGATTTTGGATGCTTATCCCATTCTGCAGGGCACCAATCAGAACTGCGCGGGTGGCCCCACGCCTTGGGGAACCTGGCTGTCGTGTGAGGAGGTCAGCAATGGAGCTGTCTATGAATGTGATCCGACGGGAGCCACTCCTGCCAAAATTCGCAGGGCCTTGGGCTTATTCCGCCATGAAGCGGTGGCGGTTGATCCGGTGTTGGGTCATATCTATCTGACAGAAGATGAGAGCGATGGCTGCTTCTATCGCTACACCCCAGCCTCGATTGCCTTTGACGGTCGCATGGATATGGATCAAGGTCTGCTGGAATTGGCGGTACTCGCTGCTGATAATTCGGTGACCTGGATGGCCGTACCAAACCCCACTCCATCGGGTTTTCAAAAGCAAACCAGAAAGCAGCTAAAGGAAGCCAAACGTTTCGATGGCGGAGAAGGCATTTGGTATCATCAGGGCCTTATCTATTTCACCAGTAAGGGTGACAATCGGGTTTGGACCTATGATACCAATAGTCAGAAATTGGGCATTCTCTACGACAAGGCTTCGTCGAAAAATGGGATCCTTTCCGGCGTTGATAACGTAACGGTTTCGCCGGAGGGTAATATCCTGATCGCCGAAGATGGCGGCGACATGCAGATCGTGGTGCTGTCGCCTAGCGGCGAAATGCAGCCTTTGGTGCAGCTCGAAGGTCAATCGCTATCGGAAATTACCGGACCAGCGATAACCCCGACTTTCGATCGATTGTACTTTAGTTCACAACGTGGGCCAAAGCTGTTCGGAACTGGAGTGACATATGAGATGAGAGGGCGTTTCACCTGAAATTCTAAGCTATAAAAAGAGGCTGGAAGGGAGGAGGCCGTCACCACGGCTACGAGGATTAAAGTCCTCTCAGAGCGCCTATGAATCGGCATCACCGAGATAGATCGAGCCAAACCCGTCTTTTTCCTCGCCGGCTCGGGACGGACTATGGCTGGAGAATTACGGTCCAGGATGTTACGCTAGGGCAAAATAATCAAGCTCACGGAGTCTGCCGCGATGATCGCTCGCCTCGCTTACGCATCCCTAGTCCTCCTCGGTCTGACGATTAACCCAGCCTGTCGTACAAGCAAGGGGCCTGACAGTAAGATCCTCGATGAGCAGACCGACCTCATAAAAGAGACTATCCCAGGTGGCCTAGCCAACGTCGTCGTACCCACTGAAGACATTGGTGTGCATATTGAGCCGGCGACTGGGGACAACGGGATTCCGCCTTCGCTCAACGGCATCTGGTGGACCGACGCCAAAACCATTCAATTTGTGATTTCTTTTAAAAATGCGGCATGGAATTCAAAGACAAGAACCAGTTCCCTCGTCTACGTCGGGCCTGGTACCTATAGCTTCCAACCAGGAACTCGATTTACCCTACCCAAGACAGGAACCATCGGCAATCCCGACCTGCAGGCTTTTGCCGGCTATGACATCACGTTCAACGAATCTTTTGATAAGGCGACGATGCTGACTGCACTTTCCTACATGGATGGAACTCGGAAAGCAGAACACCAGGCCGAAGGAGACTTTACCCTTAACTTTGTCGAAGACGGAGTCTGGAGGCGTGACACTCCCGGCAAAGACAGCTACTTCCTGCGGCGCATCATCGATGAAAAAGGCAACAAGACCCCTGTCTTTAAAGACTTTCTCCGCGTTTTTGGTCCCAAGGCTTCTATCTTCAAACCTACCATGGAGATCACAGAAGACAGCCCTAGTCTCAAGATCCCCCTTAAGGCAGGCACTTCGACTTTCGTAAATATAAAGGGCAATGGCCGCGACCAAGCCGGCTTGGACTATGTTCCCTATCAGCTCAGCTTTAATGCGCCTTTTCCTCTCGAGGTGCGTAGCTTCGGGAGAAGTGGCCTCGGCAAATCACGCTCCAGCCAAGAGCCCTATGGCCTGGTCGCAAGCGTGAACAAGAGCGATAGCTTCGTCGCTATCCGCTCTGAAAAAGATGGCAACGCTGAAATAACCCTCTCCCGAGCCGAGCTCAGAGAGCTTAAAGAAGGAACTAGCACACTGAAATTGAAGGGCAATATACCGAATTATTTCTTTTTTGAAAAGAGAATGGGCGGCGATAAAAAGGCATATATGGTCAAGGTGACGAGCGATAGCCCCACCGACATTTGGTTCAATTCTAACCGCTCGGCGGGTCGCCTAGGTCAAAAAGAGAATAGTCTTTGGGTCTCGACCAGCGGCATGGAAGACATCAATCGCAACATCATCATGCTCGAACCCAAGACGGACAGCGTTAGCCAAGTGCAGGTAAGTCCGACAGAAATGAAAATTAGGAAGCGGGAACCCATCAAAGCCGATGGAGCTTGGCACGATGCGACTCTCGAGAGCCTTGAGACGGTCGATATTTGGACGGTCGCAGACAGAACGGAATTGGTCGTCTTTGAAATTGAAGAGACAGGGCAGAAGCGGAGTGCTCCCGAACTTTACCTCGGCCAGTCAGACTCCGATCTTAGCTACATAGACTATATTGTACAGTTCGGACGCTATGAGGAGTGGGAAGACAAGAAAACGCTCAAGTCGCAATTTAAAAGAGAATTGGAATTGCTTGCCCACGAGGTCGCCTTTATCCAGTACGGATGGCAAATGCAAGGCACGCACAAGCCCACCTATCGGGTTCGAGCTAAGCCGCTGCAGCCTTGAGGCGAGGCGCCGCGGTATCTCTTCCAGATCAGTGAAAACCAAAAACAGGACAGGTGAGTTGGGGACGAAGTTCGAGGCAAGTAATCGGCTGGGCTCCAGCCTATTCAAACTTTTAATCTTTGGGCATCTTCCTCCCATCGCATCCTAGCCTGCATCAGAAACGTCGCAATGCTTATGGCTAGTATGAGCATCTTTTTCTGTATGCTGAGCATGGTATAGGGAACTTTCAAGATGTATATTGATTCTAAGGTATCACCCGAATCCGATACCTTAGAAGTCGACCCAGCTGCTGAGACAAAGCGTAATTGACGGTCACTATATCCTGGATGGTGGCAGGAACCTTCCTTTTCATACCATTGTACTCATCGTCGGATACTCTGCCATCCCTCAGGAAGTCCCCGAAGGTAATCATCCGGTTAAGGTTTTCGTCTCGGCGCGTTGCCCGGAGAGCGAGTTCTGGTCGATCCTTCTTCGAATCCAATTCTTCTATTTCAACATATGCGCCAGATTTTTTTTTACCAGGATCGATTTCCCAGATATCTACGGTATTGAGAGTTTCAAGACTCGCTTCTTGCCAAGAGCCATCACTCTTCAGCATTCCCCGTGCTTTACGCTTAATCTCTGTTGGCACTAATTCTACTACTGCAAGAGTATCATCTTGAGCTCTGAGAATTATGGTCTCGTTATCGAACTCCATCTTCAACTCTTTTTCAGCAGCCGCCCAGAGTGAATTCATTTTTTGGCCTGCACGTCCAGCAGAGCGATTCCTTTGAAATCCAATGTCGGTAGGGCTATCACTTTGCACATTGATCTTAAACTGGTTAGGCACAGGTAGTTCCGATATGCGAAAGAATGTTGTTTGATTAGCTTTAAGATTAACTGAGGTCGCTTTTCCCATCTCAAGTACCGGGAAAGGCGGAGCTTGTTCGAGCGACACTTCAACTTCCCCATCTTGCTCGGCAAGAATTGTAGCGAAACTCGATTCTTCATATCCGCTAATCATCACCGTAAGAGGATTTTCACCAGACTGTGCCTGTGGAATATGACTGCGAGTGAAGGATTGAACTCTGGTAGGAAATGGGGCCTTAAATATGAGATTGTAAGGATTGGGTTTAGCTCCTTCCGTACCTAAGAGAGAAAGATAGCTCGGTATCCCAGCTTTTACAGAAATTTTTGCGCTTGGCTTTTCACTTTTGATGCTAATACTAGCCTTAAGCACATTGGCCAGAGGCCCGAACTTGCGCAGCATGTCTTGAAATGCTGCTTCTTTATTGCCGTTTTCATCGACTATGCGGCGGAGCAAATAGCTATCACTGCCAGGAGTATCTCGCCTCCAGACACCATCTTCAACGAAGACCAGCTTATATCCTGGATCTTCAGTGTCACGGTCTCCATCATACGAAGAACTGGCCTTGAGCATTTTCGCCTGCCTAAGAGTTGAATCGAAAACAATATCGTATCCTGCATAGTTTTCCCAGCCTTCCGCAGGCAAACCACGCTTATTGGTCGACTTAGTAGGCACACTATAGGTACCAGGTCCGGAGAATACTAGCGAAGCGGTACGGGTTTTTGTATTCCAAGCAGCATTCTTGAACGAAACAATGAACTGGACGGATTTAGCATCGGTCCACCATATACCGTTAAGTGACGACGGGATACCGTTGTCTCCCGTGGCTACTGCTACATGTTTCGGAATATCCTCACTTGGAACTGGAATGCTGACAAGACCAGAAGGCATAACCTCTTTCAAAAGATCGGTCTGCTCGTCTTTGACTGAACTGTCTGGCCCATTATGCGTCCGACAGGCGGGCATTAAGGAGATTGAAAAGAGCCCCAGAAGCAATCTTAACTTAATTTTCATAAACAAAAGTCCCTTTTGGCGATCCGAAGATAAACTTGTGCTGAAAGTTGCACCGAGAGCTCACGGCATGCTTCAATTAGCTTTATTCGCTACAAGTTTATAAATTTGAGTTAATATCTGTCATTATCCGCAGTTTTCACCAGCGGTCAAGTAAGTTAAGCGGAACTTTCCCAGAAATTTAGGTTTCTGTCTCGCTGTAGCCTAATCCTAGTCTGGGCTCAGGTGCTGAGCCACGCGATGAACTACTACCACCCAAGCCTCACACGCTCTGTCGAGCGTGCTCCGGTATGGGTAGAGTTTCGCACTTCAACGAGCAAGTAATCTCACTCTCCGTGCTTGAGGCCGGTTCCCGACCCATAACAGATCCAGTCAATGCAAAATTCAGAATTACCAGAGCAGCATTCACATCACGGTCCAGAACGAGCCCACATTTCTTGCAGTCATGAACCCTGTCGGATAATAGTTTTTTCTCCACATACCCACAGCCCGAACAGGTTTGGGAAGGTTTGACCTTTCTGGTCGGAACTTCGACATATGAAATACCAGCATCTGCCGCTTTGTACTCCAAAAGAGTGAAGAACATCCCAGGCGACGTATCTAGAATACTGCGATTCAAGCCAGTCTTATGCGATCCTCCGTTAGCCGTCATAGCCTTGATATTCAAAGATTCCGTGGCAATCAGGCTTGCAAATTTAACAATAGCTGCACTTGTTTGATGAAGGAAATCCTCCCGTTTCCAGGCGACTCTCTCGTGCACATTGGCGAGAGCTTTTTTGGCTTTCTCGCGGTTATTTGAACCTTTTTTCTTGCGGGAGAGCTGCTTCTGCGCATTTTTTAACTTGTCCTCGCTGCACCTAAGATGGCGCGGATTCTCTATAACAAGTGGTGCCTTTGTTTCGTCAACAATGGTTAAAAATTTGGCTGTACCCCAGTCTATTCCTACAGCCTTATCGCCACTGGCCCTGAACGGACGTAATGTCTCAAAGGTAACAGAGGCATACCATTTGTCGTTTTTCCGGAAGACCTCCATTGTTTTGGGCTTGCCCGGATTGCGGCAAGTGCGCTCTCTATCAAGAAAGCGCGCCCGTCCGCGAGCCTGCATATTTCCAATGCCAGACATGCGAATGGTTCCATTCACGAAGTCATCATTAGAAAGGTATTTCCAGCCATCACCATGTGATTTGAAACCCCATCCTTTGAATCGGACGAAGGGTTTAAAGCGCGGAAATCCAGCTTTCTCCTTACCTTCTTTAACTCGCCGAAAGAATTGATCGAAGGCCAAATCCAGGCGTTTCAAAGTTACCTGCTCGGATTGTGCGTTGAGAGCAGCGTATTCGGGAAGCTCTTCGCGGAGCTTGGTCAATTCTTTACATTGATCGCTGAAGGACAAAGATACGCCGCAGCGCTTAAAAGCATCGATCCTTTGTTCTAATGCGGCATTGTACAGCCTCTGATGAAGACGCAAAATCTCCAGCATCTGATTTTGCTGTCTCGGCGATGGGTAAAGGCGATAGGTGACTTTGCGCTTGACGGTTTCCATGAAACCGACTATGAATCAGTTACTATGAAAAATCAAGACTTAAGTACCCTTTATCACTGTATTTATGACCTCAAGTACCATTTAGTTCTAGTGACTAAATTCCGCCGAAAAGTCATCGATAAAGTTATACTTGAAAGACTCAATGAGCACTTTTCCCGGCTCCTAAAAACCTGGGAATGCGAGCTGCTGGAGTTTAATGGCGAAGCTGATCACGTTCATATGTTGATTTCATTGAACCCAAAAGTTCAGCCTTCAAAGCTTGTTAACAACCTGAAAACCGTAACATCAAGGCTCATACGGAAGGAATTTTCGGAGCATGTCTCAAAATTTTACTGGAAGCCAATTTTTTGGAGCCGGACATATTGCCTACTGACAGTCGCGGGGGCACCGCTTTCGGTGCTCAAGCAGTACATTGAGAATCAGGAAGAAATCGAAACATAGGCCGCTCACCTTCGCGATCGCTCGGATCACGACAGTCGGCCTTCACCACCAGCTAAATCTCAAAGCTTTACAATGAGATTATAGCTGGAGCACTTGCCGACAAATCCGGTAGAACTGGCCAGTTCTAATCGGCAGGCTCAGTCACAGCATTCGCGTCCAAAGTCACAGCAGTCTGAGCCAGGGCTCTTCCATTAAGCAGGGCGCCGGTCTCGAGTACGATCTTGGTTTGGCTCAGGATGACTCCCTTGAACTCCGAGGTGGTGCCGAGCTTAACCTGTCCGGCAACCTGCCAGAAAATGTTTTTCGGGAGAGCGCCGCCGGCAAGGATAACCTTCACACCGTTGCTTACTGTCAAATCCTGGGCGACCTGAAAAATCCAGACATCATTCGCGGAGCCTGAGAGAGTGATGTCGGTGGCCAGGAGCAGGCCCGTACCCCATTTATAGAGTCCGGGAGCCAGGGTCCTCCCGCTCACATCCCCAGCTCCGAGCTCCGTGAAATCAGGCAGCGATCGCCCGGCTGCATCGGTATAAGCCGTTTCCATGTTACCAATTGCTGTCGTGAGCTTCGAGGGAGTCGGGACAGCCATGTCCGCGGCAAACAGATGCCCTGTGACGAGACCTGATGTTGCAAATACATTCGTAGCGTCGAGAGTTTCGGAGAAACCGGTCAGATAGCTCTCGGCCGAGGGACTTAAACCGATGTCACCTACGACAGCTGTGGAGCCTGTCACCGAAACTGCTGATTTTGCGAGGATGACATAATCAGCAGCTGTGCCGAGGATCACGGGTGCAGGACCGAGCGCTGCTGTGGAACCGGTGGTAAAACTTAGCGTATAGGCATTGGCCAAGGGATTTCCTGATAAGTCTTTGACTCCGGTGCTCACCGTAGCGGTAAAGAGCGTATTGCTCGCGAGGTTGAGCGTCGGGGTAAAAGTGACTTTGGTGGCTGTATACGTGACCGTACCCGCGACAGGGGCCGCACCGGGGCCGCTCAGCGAAAATGTGTTGGAATTCAGGGTCGTCGGGTCCATTTCCTCGTCGAAGACTACGCTGACTTTTCCGTTGATCGCGGCCCCGACAGCGCCACCCGTCGGCTGCGTGGAATGAACGCCCGGAGCCGTGTCATCCGACGTGGAACTACTCGTAAAGCTCCACACATAATCGTCAGGCAGCGCACGTCCTTCGACGTCTTTCACGCCCGTCGTTAGAGTCACTTTATACAGAGTATTGGATGAAAAAGGGCCTGCCGGAGTAAAAACCGTCGTTTTGCTGGCTGCCTCGTAAGCCACAGTACCGGCGAGGGGAATGGCGTCCGGTCCCGCCACATGAAAGCTTACCGAAGTGAGTGTTGCAGGATTCATCGCGAGACTGAAGGTGGCGGCCACTCGTCGATTCACCGCAACGTTGGTGGCAGCGTTGATAGGAACCGTGGCATCAACTGTTGCAAGGCTTGATGCAAGAGGGCTTTGCTCATCATTGTCATCTTTGCAGCCGCCGAGGAATGTTGCAAAAGCACAGGCAGCGAAAAATTTCATCCATAGGAGCGTCAAGGCAGTGGATCGAGACATGAGATGTCTTTCTTGTTCACATCGTGGATGGTCTTCATAGAGACCCAGAAGGTGAACGTCCGACTTGTTATCAAGATTACTCTTCGTGAACTCTAACATCATTCCTGGTGAATAGCTTGCTCTATCGCCAACAACCTCCCCTCGCTGTCTGCCACTGACCCTTATTCGTTAGGCATAAGTTTTTGCATAAGCCACATTCTGCTGAACGTTTGAGCGCAGCCTCAGGGAAACTATTGTGTACTGTCATCACGCAGCTCGTGCTCGGTTTTGATAATTATCGACAGCATGAAGCGAAAGCTTCTGTCGAATGAAAGGCCTTAGGGCTTCGCATGCCAGATTCAGAAAGGGCGAGGCTGATTAGGCGTCCGTGTTCGCAGTTTCCTACTGAGGAGATCTTGTCTCATCTCTAGATAGGGTCCACCTCCCTTTTCTGCTTCCGCCCAAAGGGGAGGGCCCAATGGCCACTCTCCCGCTCCATAAGCCAAGCACGAAAACAGCTGCTATGATGCCGCTCAGCAAAGCTTCCAATGGGAATCGGCACGGCTTGACCTGCTTCTGTCCAGCGAGGATCAGCTTCAAAAAGGCCGATACATTTTTTAAAAGAGAAATAAAAATCTGAATGCTGTCGAAAGGCATCGACGGCTTCTGCATAAGTCAGCCAGTCTGCATAACTGTTTTCTACGTTGATGCCCAGCCAGGCTAACCATCTAAGGGCTAGACGGTCTGCTTCCTCTTCACTGGTGTAATAGCCTAAATCTGCATCCAGGGCGGCTTGAAGGAGCTTGTTTTTTGCGGCCTCGAGGGTCTTAGTATCTGCTTCTCCACCTTGCCCTTTGATTACCGGTACACGGTAACAGACTGTTTCGCTGCTAGTGAACGCGTTGAGACCGTCGTTCAAAATGCGTCAGTTCATGGTGAGGATCAGAGCTATCGCACGTTCTGTCACGAATAAAGCCCGATTCATCTCGTGAACCTACGATCTCGTCCAGTGGGAGGAAATCAAATTCCGATAGTCTCATCCTCATGCTAATCTACCATCGCTAACCATCATTTAAGGGACTCCTTGTGAACACCACAGATCTTGGGCGGACGCTTGTAAATTGTAGCCTTGTCCTCGCGCCGGTCGTGGCTGTTGCCACCTATGTGCTGCTGAAGTCACACGTACCTATTGAACAGGCATCTGTGGCAGCCATAGCCATCCTGATGGCTCTGTGGTGGATTACGGAAGCTCTCCCGCTCGCTGTTACGGCGCTATTACCGATTGCTGCTTTCCCCCTCCTCGGTCTCGCCTCGACGGCACAAGCAGCCAAGCCTTTCGCGCATCCTTTGATTTTCCTATTCCTTGGGGGATTTCTGTTGGCTTTGGCTATGCAAAGGTGTCAATTACACCGGCGCATCGCTCTTTACATTCTCGC
>JBGSRE010000328.1:0-13303 GCA_041737755.1 Oligoflexus sp. | reverse complement strand
TATCGGTGGCCCCCAAGAGCACGAGGCAGCTTAGCGACAATGGAAAAGAAGTGGATAATCCGAACAGCAAAGTAGCCAGTCCGAAGATCATGACTGCGATCAGCATTTTGTATCCCACCCGGCGCCGCAGAGGACGCCATGATAGATAGAGGGCCATCAGCGTTGCTCCGAGCGCAGGGGCGCTTCGCATGGCACCCAGACCCTGGGCACCCACCTGAAGAATATCCCGAGCAAAGATCGGCAAGAGGGCGACAGCACCGCCCAGCAGGACGGCGAAGAGGTCAAGCGAGATAGCCCCGAGTATTAATTTATTGTCCCAGACATAGCGCAATCCACCAAGCAATTCTAATTGGCGTCCAGGACCTCCGGGAATGGGGAAAGAAGGCAATCGCCAGAGCAGGACCAAGGCAAAACTCAAGAGACAGATGCACGAGGCATAGACATGCGCAACCGAAGCCCCTTCGATGGCTACGATCCATCCGGCCACGGCAGGACCAAGAATGGTCGCAAACTGAAAAACGGTGGAATTAAGTGCCACGGCCTGGCCCAGTCGCTGCGTTCCGGTCAATTGAGGCAGGTAGGCTGTCACAGCGGGACCGTAGTAGGCGCGACACAGACCGAGCAATGCCAAAGTCAGATACACTTGCCAAAGCTGTTGAGCAGTGGAAGCGAAGTTAAGGAAGAGGAAAACCGAACCAAGCAGCAGAAGGCTTATGCTCAAAAGCATAATGCGTCGACGCGGGAAGCGATCGGCGGCTCTGCCGCCCGGCAAAGCAAAAAACAGGGTGGGTATAAAAATAGCAAGACCCACATAGCCCAGATGCAGGGCACTGTGGGTCTGATTGTAAACCTGCCAGGCAACAGCCACCGACTGCATCTGCACCGCTAGCGTGACCAGCAATCGATAGAGAAGAAAGAGCCGAAAGCGCGGGTCGTGACTGAGCTTGTCCGTCAAGGGATAGAAACCTTCCGTGATGAGCCGCAGCAGCTCTTGTTTTTCGAATTCAAGCAGTCGATCAGGACCCAAAAAATTTGGTGGTTTTCGGCGTGAATCTACGGCTTATCCCGACCGGATCTTTATTTAAGCAAGGCTTCGACAGCTTGCACAAACTCCGGCGAACCGGGCTCGATTTTAGAGCGGAATCGGGCTTTGATTTGACCCTGACGATCAACGAGAAACTTTTCAAAGTTCCAAGCCACTTCACCCTGGGTTTCACTGGGCCCCTTTTGGGTCAGATAACGAAAAACGGGATGCTGATTCTCGCCCTTCACCTCAGTGATGCGCGTCAGTGGGAAGCCGACGTCGTATTTCAATTTGCAGAAATCAGCGACTTCCTTATCGGATGGGAGTTCCTGCTTGAAACTTGTCGATGGGAAGCCGAGCACCACCAAGCCCTTGTCCTTATATTTCTTGTGCAGGCTCTGCAAGTCTTCATACTGGCCCGTATAACCGCAACGCGAAGCGGTATTGGCGATCAGGAGAACCTTGCCCTTGTATTCGCTGAGCTGATGCTGCTTGCCATCATTGGTCTGAAAACTCAGCTCATAAAGATTTGCTTGGGCCGCGCTAGCGGAAAGTGAGAGGCAGAATGCAAGAGTCGAGATCAAGCGTTTCAGCATGGCAGTCTCCCAGAAATAATTGGCATGGCATCATGACCCTATAGAGCAGCAGAGCCATTCAAACTATGGGTGATCCGGGATGGAAAATCGACGAAAAAAGCTGAGCAGCGGCGAGATTTTTTTATGAGCTGAAGCAGGCCAGCAGGGGCTTTATTTCAGGGCTGTCTTTGCTTGGAGTCTCTTTAAACAGGATGCTTCGATTCCTGGTGTTTGGTGCGTTTACGATTGTCACCGTTTCTTTAGCTCGTTATACTCTGGCCGAAAGCCACGCCAGGAGTGTATTTTGCTTAAAAGAATTCTTCTTCCATCGATCCTATTCGCTCTGACGGTCCCTGCTTATGCCGACGAAGGGCAATGGCAGCCTCATCAACTGCCTCAGCTGAAGTCGGAGCTGAAGTCGGAGCTGAAACGTATCGGTATTCAAATCTCGGCCGAGAAACTGGCAGATTTAACCAAAGCGCCGATGAGTGCCATCGTTTCTCTTGGTGGTTGTTCAGCCTCTTTCGTTTCACCGAGTGGTCTGGTGGTCACGAATCATCATTGTGCATACGGTGATATCCAGCATAATTCGACTGCAACTCGCAATTTTATTGTCGATGGTTTCCTGGCGAAATCTCGCGCCGAGGAATTGCCCGCCAGCCCTAACACCCGGATTTACGTTACGGATAAAGTTGAAAACGTCAGCTCCCAGGTGCTGGAAGGTTTGAGTTCTCGCGTGTCAGGTCGCCAGCGCTATGACGCAGTGCAGAAGCGGATAAAGGCTTTGATTGCCGAGTGCGAGCAGGATAAAGCCTACCGTTGCTCGGTACCGAGCTTTCATCGTGGTCTGGAATACTATCGTATTCGGCAGCTGATGATTCGTGACGTTCGGCTGGTCTATGCACCATCGGATAAAATTGGTAACTATGGCGGTGAAAAAGATAATTTCGAGTGGCCTCGTCACACCGGAGATTTTGCCTTTCTGCGGGCTTATGTGGGTAAGGATGGGCGTCCGGCCGATCCCTCCCCTGAAAACATTCCCTATGTATCCAAAGATTTTTTAAAGGTTTCGGCCGAAGGTCTACAAAACGGCGATCCGATTCTGCTAGCCGGTTACCCAGGACGGACCAGTCGCTATAAATTGCCCAAGGAAATTCGCTGGGCTCGGGATACCAATTTCCCAAGGCGAGTGGCCGAGTCACAGGCGGATTTAGCGGCGATCGAAAGCGCGACCAAAGGCAATCCAGAGGCCCAAGTTCGGTATGCGAGTGTCGAAAAAAGCATCAGCAATGGCATGAAAAAGACCCAAGGCCTTTTGGATGGCTTTGCTCGGAAAGATATCGCTGCGATCAAGGACGCCCAGAATAAAGTCTTTCGCAACTGGCTGAGCCAACAGCCCAATGCCAAAGAACTGCAATCGATTCTGCAAGATTTTGATGGCATCATTGCTGCCGAAGCGGCTCTCAGTGATCAGCAATTTGCCTGGTCGATGGCCACGCGAAGTGATTTATTGAGCAGCGCCCTGACACTCTACCGCTTAGCTGTGGAGCAGAAAAAGCCGAATGATGAACGCGAATCCGGCTTTCAGGATCGAGATATTCCCTTTATTAAGGCTCGTTTGTCGCGATTGGAACAAACCTTTGTCAGCGAAGTCGATCAGGAGCGTTGGAAGACCAGTATGCAGCGCTATCAAAAGCTGGCTGTGTCGATGCATCCACAAGGCCTGGATGGGCTGCTGCCGAGCCAGGAGCAGGTTTCCGAGCTCTATCTGAATTCGCAACTCGGCGATTCCCATCAGCGGCTGGAATGGCTGGGAAAAAATCTGGAAAGTTTCGCCACCTCCAAAGATGCCATCCTCATACTTGCCGCCAAACTTCATGATATCAGTATGGCTTTGGAAAATCGCAGCAAAGAAATCGAAGGCAACTTGGAACGGGTGGTTCCCCAATACATGCAAGCCGTGATGGCCTGGAAGCGTTCGCAGGGACGGCCCGTTTATCCCGATGCGAACTCCACCTTACGAGTTACCTATGGGACCGTTTCAGCCTATTCGCCGCAAGATGGACTGACCAAGGGTCCCTTTACAACAGTGGAAGGTGTGCTGGAAAAATTCACTGGCAAGGACCCTTTCGATCTGCCCAAAAATTACCAGCAGCTTGTTCAGAACAAGCGATACGGTGCCTTCCGAGATAAAGTTCTCGGCACAGTTCCAGTGAATTTCCTGTCGACGGCCGACACCACTGGCGGCAATTCTGGATCGGCTGTGATGAATAAGCGGGGCGAGCTGGTGGGTTTGAATTTTGATTCTACCTATGAATCCGTGACCAAGGATTGGTACTTCGATCCTGAAATTACCAGGGCCATTCATGTGGATATTCGTTATATGCTTTGGGTTATGCAAGAGCTCGATCGGGCCGATAATATCATCAAAGAAATGAGTATCAAGTATCCACGTTGAGCTTTATGGGGCTATTTTCGCTGGAGCCTAGTATGGTCCAGCTCGCCTAAGTCTTCGCTCACAGTTGCCAGGGGCAATTCCGTGACAAACCTTGTGAGTGCGGCCTCTGGATCGAAGAACAGCTTGCCTTGGAAGGACTTGATAATCCATTGAGCCCGACTCAGGCCCAATCCTGAACCTTCGCCGACTGCTTTGCTTGTAAAAAAAGCTTGGAAAAGCTAGCTCTGCAAATCCTCGGGAATGCCGGGTCCATTGTCTTCAATGATCAAGACTGCTTTATGCTCCAACTGCTGGTGCACCTCTTCGACACAATTAAAAAAAGTTAAAAATGCAGGGCTCTTACTGGATGGTTTTGACCAGATCGATCAATTGGCCGATCGCTTCTCCTTTGCGCCAAAAGCCTCGCGTTTGGTTCTTTGGGACCTCACTGCCCTGCGATCCATAACCTGACATGAGAATCACCGGAAGGTTGGGCTTGGTGAGCTGAATATTTTTGATTAAATACTTCCCCCCGCCGCCTGGCATCACCAGATCGGACAGGACGAGATCAATGCTATTGTGCTCGAGGAATTGCAAGGCTTCTGGTGGACTGCTGGCGGTGCTCACGGATAGTCCCTGTTCTTCCAGAAAATACTGCAAGAGTTCCAGCATGACCGCGTCGTCATCAACTACCAGTATATGCATGGATTTTTCCTCGAATGATAGAGATACAAGAGGGGCAACAGCTGTGAGTAAAACCAGCCTTCGTCTGCTTGTGGAGCAGCGACATATCACCGAGGGCTTGCTCAATGGGCAACCAACAGTCTTTTTTAGAATCGAAAATAGCCTGGCACCAGCTGCACATCTTTAGAATGTGTTCTTCTATGCGAAAGAGCAGAGTTTCATTTTTTTGATAAGTTTCCAAGTGTGTATAAGCCAAACTAACTTTCAAGCCGTAATCATCCTGCTTCACCAAATCCAGAAGCAAAATGGACTTCGCTGAAGGCGTATCGCAGCGGAGAGAAATCGAAAAATTCGAATTCTTACGGCGCCGTGCTGCGACAAAGAGTGATTCATAGAGAAGCTTTATGTCGGAATCGCTTAGCAAATCGAAAAAGTTTTGTCCCACATAGTGCTGAGTGCTGTATGCTTCAGAATAGATCGGCTGAAATTCTTGATCCCATTCGGGAGAAAACCAGGTAAAACAATTATTGCTATCGAGACGATAGGATTTAGGCGGAATACTGATGGCGGGTAGCATCGGCTTGACTTTGTGCATTCATGTAATCCCTTTCAGAAGACAGCTTTCTTCTCGTCGACTTTGAGACGATAAATGACCATAAACAGTGTCGAGATTATTCGGATAAACGAAGGACAGCAACGGGTAATATTACTCAGAAGACGATCAGGAATAGGGGCGGAGCAATCGATTCGTCTCCGGATTCTGGCCTATAGAACATTGCGCATGGATCGATGCCGAAATTGCCTGGAGCGATGATGTGTGGGAGGCTCAGAATTGAAGGTCTTGACCTTCCGGCTTTCTGTCAGTAGGGTTTCGCATCCTATAAAGGCTATTGCAAGGAGAGGACCCTAGATTATGGCGGAACAAGAAAAAGATAAAGAATACATTGAGTTACCAAAGGAGCCGACGGGTCATGTGCATGGTCCTCACTGCTCCCATCATCACGACCAAGAACCGTTTGTGCGTAAGGCCGCCAAAGTTGGCAGAAATGATCCATGCCCCTGTGGGTCTCAGCAGAAATACAAGAAGTGTCATGGTCAGGGGCTGTAGTCGGAATTCTGTTTGTCACTCCGCAGGTCTGGGCTCTTTTTTCATACGAGTTAGGTGCTGCAGAGCTCCTTGATTACCAAAAAAGCCAGCATATTCTGGAATTGCACGACGGAATTCAGGATATGCAGCGAGCTTTACTGCCAGCTTTTCAAGATTATAAAAAGGAATTCTATCATAGAGATGATGCTCAAGGTGACGACTTGCCGAGAGTGGACTGATCAGCAGTCGACCAAGCAGCGTCGGCGCAATGGATCGAGTCGTCAGCAAGCGGTTGCTTCTCTCCGTGTCAGGATAATCAAGCCCATAGTGCTCGGTCAATGCCCGCAAAAGATTGAGAGGATAGAATACCAAGTATATCGGCAGGATCCAAAGTCCCAAGAAATAGCCTAAATAGTTTCTGGCGCTTAAGCGCCAGAAACAAATTAGCCGACGATCGCAACCTGGTTCTCACTTTGAAGAAACTACCTAACCAATTGAGCAAAGATCTTGCGTTCATCACCGGTCGCACAAAGATAGGAAATTTTATCGACAAAGTTTTTAAAGACATCTGGGGAGCAGGAGACGAGATGGGTGGACGCTTCGTGTTCGATCTTCCAAAGGGCGATTTGAAGGCCAAGATTTTTTAACTGCTGGTGGACTTTTGAAAGAATCTGTAACGAATCAAGCAAAGGCAGGATTGAATTTTCACTTTCGGGAATCTGCTGACACAGCTCGCGAATCTCGGCGAGGATGGATTCATTGAACTTATCAGCTTCGAACATATTCTTGGAAACTTTGAGCTGAGCCTTGCTGAAATTCTCCGTAATGACTTGAGTCGATAAACGCCGTCGCTCGACATCTTTGAGAATATGCAGAAGAAAAACGCTAAGCTTGGCTAGCTCTTGCTTCGATTTGCTAGCGCTAAAAATAAAAGTATCATGGATAAAGTGAGTAAAACTATCCAAAAATATTTTAGGATTGAAGCTGGAATGATCTCGGTAGACGATGCGCTGAAAAAGGACCGATAGCTCTTCAATGCCAATACTGATCGATGTTTCCGTTGCGATCTTCTCGGCTAGGCTTTCAAACTTATCGCCTAAGGAATTGATCATCATCATAAAGCCAAGGGACGTCACGCGCATGGAGTTTTCGATGGCAGCTGTGAACTTGAGATTGTCGATAATAGGTATCAGAATTTGTTCGGCAAACTTGTCCAAAGCGATAGCCGATTCCATCTTTTTTTGAGCTTGAGCCAATTCCAGGCGCTTCTTTTCCCGATGCTTGTCGATCTGCAGCAATCGGGCGATTTCTTTCGGCGATCTGCCATCAGCAAGCAGAGCTTGAGTCTGCTCAAAGACCATATCAACGTCGGCCTGATGATCGTTGGCCGCTGCATTATCTTGGTTGAGGTAAAGCCTTGTGAATTCATGTACCGTATTGTAATCCTGTGCTGAAAGCAGATCCTTGCCGGTTTTTCCAACCAGATAAGTCCCTTTCTTTACGAGTTCCAGAGTCGCATTTTTTTCAGCCTGAAATAATTTTAGAAAGGCCTTATCGAGACAGATATCGTTGCTGCTCATATGCTATCCTGTTCATTTTTTGATTATTCAAGTATAAGCGGCTTTGCTAGGCGGGACCTACTAAAAAAAGCGGCAGAAGCAGGGACAGGCATGGGCAGAGGCGCGGGCATTCGCTGCTTCGCAGCTAGGCACGAAGGAGGCCGGGGCGCTGAAAGCGCTCCGAGCTCCTAAGGAGAATCATGATACTGTTCTTCGCATGGATTTTTCAATGTGAAGAAGACTTTCTGGGCAGTTGTATCCGAATTTTTACTGTAAAATCTTGGACAGCTTGGATCGAATGAAATATAAGTGGAGAAACGTTCCGTAGCTCGCCTTAGCGAGCTTTTTGTGGAACACCCTTAAGGTCTTTTACGAAAGACCTGCCTTGATGCGTAAACCGAACGAAAGTGAGCATGATGAGCATGACAGCTGTAAAGCAATACTCTGCCAAACTTTTTCAGGTCAATAGCAACTGGACATCCCTGCATAAAATGGGGGGGTGGAGGCATTTCCGCATCAGTGGACGAAGGTGGCAAGCTGAAGTGCTGGAGCTTGAAATGATGGCAGTGTGCGATCGAAAGGTGAGGGTTTGGGTCAAGGAGGATGAACTCGGGGATCAAAACTCCTGGGAGCCTGGCTGGGCGGAATAAAGGATTGGTTTAAGGACCTGGATACAAAGCTTGGAAAAGATATCGGTTTTTACCAGCAATGAGAGCTTTAATTGAAAAATCAATTACCAGATAAATATAGTAATATAGGATACATAGAAGTATTTTATCATAAAGATATAAATTAAATTGAAAATTCAACCGATAAGGATTACGATTGTTTTCGGAGGCGTGCTATGGAACAGGCTCTCGATCAAAATCTGAGTGTGGAAGACAAGCAGAGGGCTCTCTCTTCAAAATTCTTTCCAAGGTTTGCGATGAGCTCTTTGATGGCACCCAAAAACGTCTGGCTGCCTGTCTGCATATCGACGCCAGCACCGTGAGTCGCTGGTACAAAGACGGCTTATGCAAATTAAACCCCGATAATCGTGGCAATGATTACCAGGTGCTCATCCATCTTTTAGCCATCTATCGCTCTCTTGCCAGTATCTTTTCGAATCCTGCTGATCGCAGGGCTTGGTTTCAGTCAGCGAATCTGCATTTGCGCGGCGACAGTCCGGAATCTTTGCTCGAGTTGGGAATCGATGGGCTGCTCGCGGTTCGGCAGTATCTGGACTTTGTGCGAGGACAAGGTGCTTGAAGTTGTTTGGCGAGTCTATACGCCCACCAATCGGCAGTATGCAGCGGACACTCTTTCTGCTGATGAGTTTGATTTTATAGAAAGTGAAATCAATCGCAGCAAAGTTGCGAGACTATCGGGGACTTGGGATATGTGGATCAAGTCGCCTTTTGACTTTCCTTTACCGGTTGCAATGCACTATTCTGCTCGATTTTTGCCGCCGGGTTTTCATCGGAACGCTTTCTATAGCGCCTATGCTCCTTCTACATCAGTCTACGAGACGGCCTATCATCATCTGCGAATGCGAAAGGCGTCTCAGGCAGTTTTTAGTTTTCGTTGGGAAGAACGGCGGATATTTTCGGTCGCTTTTGATGCGGCCGATGCCGAGGATCTCAGCCAAGATCCTGGCATCAAACAGCTGATGGATGCTAGGGATTACGCGGCGTCTCAGCAATGGGCTTTGGAACATCCAGACGTTCCCTCTATTCTTTATCCGTCAGCCCGTGATCCGCAGCAAAGAACCTGTGTTTGCATCTATGAGATTTCGCGGCTTGATAAAAAATCGCTTACTCATGAATCTCTGGCTTATGCTATGCGTGGAGATAGTATCTATGTCCGCTCGGATCGAGAGGATCTGCCTTGGCAGATTACCTTTGGCAAGGATGCTTGAACTTATTCAAAAACTCGAGGGAAGCTTGGCTTCCAAGGGTTGGCTCTTTCTTTACGGAGCCCCCAATCAAGTTGCTTTCCAAACTGCTGTTCCTCATATCCCCGAATCGAATGTGCTAGGTGAACCAGCTATGCAGCAGATTCGAAGGGCTTTTTTTATTTCTCAAACATTTTTTACAAAATGATAGAATCCTCCCTTCCGATTTCTCAAGCAAATCCTGATCGCTGCAGCCAAGAGAGTTGAATTGACTTTGCGCTGGCTCTGCGTTTATTTATAAGCAGATTTTCTGTGGGCAACAGCCGCTCTTGGAATACAAGGAGGAGGTATGAAGTTGAGAGTGTTGACTAAAATTTTTTGTGGCATAGCGCTTTTGCTGTTAAGCACAATCCAGCTCAAGGCTCAATCTGCATATGGGGTCCAAGGTTCGATCATCAACACGACTTACAATACCTACTACCAAAATGGTCGCTGGGAAGCGACTATGGGGCCGTTGACTCCTTTTGACTACGGTATTGTGTGTGACAATATTGCTTTTTCAGAAGGCAACCCCAGAAAGTATCGTGAGGGTGACTATGCTATTTGGTTTGTAGCGCCGAGTGATGCGATCAAATCCTTGGGACTGCAAAGCTGTGATTTGAATAAAAATGGAGGAGAGCCCTCCTGTGTCGAAAACTGGCAACTCTGTGGTCGCAAGCTTCGAGTGAGCTGCCGCAGCGATAGTCCCTGGTGCAATCGCCCTGGCCAGACATCTCTTTTGGCGGAAATGAATCGTGGCAGGCTGATTCGCAACAATTACATTCCCTCGTACTATCAAGATTTGACGAGTAAAGCTGTAGGCATGACACCCAAT
Organism: Oligoflexus sp.; assembly: GCA_041737755.1. Taxonomy (GTDB): domain Bacteria; phylum Bdellovibrionota_B; class Oligoflexia; order Oligoflexales; family Oligoflexaceae; genus Oligoflexus. Next base: position 3,190 of record JBGSRE010000328.1, on the reverse strand, counting down.
GCACCGAAATCAGTCGTGCTCTATATAACGGACTTTTGTCCCCTTCAGCACTCAGAAAACAGCCGATCAGGCCATTGTCAGGGGCCTCAGTTGGATGTTTCGACATCAGCTTTCTTGCTTATGGCTAAAGCCAACGATGACGGCTGGATCGATGGCGGCCTGAGTTATGACGTCAGTTTGTTGCCACAGTGGGATGACTCACGGCCAGGGCCAGAGTGGTAACTTAGAATCTAGCGCTTGCGCTCTTGAAGCAGGTAAAGCGCCTCGTCTGGCCCAAATATTTAGAAATTCAGTTGAGACAGATTGATAGGGTAGTCTTCAATCACCAGCCCTTGAGCGTTGACAATCCGAAAGCGCAGCAGCGGTGTGGGCCGCCATTCGATAAGGATCATACCAAAACTAGGATCCGAGCTGGCTCGTCCGACTCGAAGGGAATTGCGAGGCAACGGCCAGGATTGATCCAAAGAACTGGCTGTCAAATCAAAGGCTGGATAGCCCAACGCCCCCTCTTTTTTCGAAATTTCAGCCCAGTGTTGATCGCCACTCGCGAACACCACGCCTGGAACCTGATGCTTCTTGATCAAATCGAAGAGGCGGCGTTGCTCGGTTGGAAATTCGCACCACCCCTCATAGAAATGATCACTAGCCACAACCTGAATTCCCGAGCAGATGATTTTCACCGCCGATGGCTTTAACAGTTCCAGTTCAAGCCATTGCCATTGTTCCTCGCCCAACATTGTTCCTGAACCAGAACCTTTGGATGTCGAGCGGAAGCTACGACCATCGAGCAGAATCATATGAACAGTTTCTATGCCCTGGCCAAACATGTAAGCGCCGTAAATACCGTCGTGGAGTCGGCGTGGATCATCCTGCGGGACTTTCCAGAAGTTCAGGAAGATATCGCGGGACTGCTTTTTCTTGGGAAACTCTTGACCCGCATTGTTTTCACCATAATCGTGATCGTCCCAAATAGCCAGGTTGGGGCAGTGTTGCCAGAGGCGTTGAAAACGAGGATTTTCTGCCAGAACTGAGTAACGCTTTTGTAGAAGCGTCATATTCTTAGTGTCGCCGTAAATGTTATCACCTAACCAGACGAATAAATCTGGATCAGCCTCAACAACGGTATCCAGAATCAAGGCGCGACTCGAGTCTTTGAGGCAGGACCCAAAGCCGATGCGCATGGTGCGCTGATCTTCGCCCATCAGGCCTGTTTGAGCCATCGATACCGTGCCCAAGCCCTGCGCGAGCAGAGCTAGAAAGTAACGACGCGATAGAATGTCTTGGCAACGGAACATGAGGGCCCCCCCGGTCTTTGCAGACCTATTTGCACGTGAAAGGATTTCGAACAATAGTAAACGAACGGTAATAAAGGATAAGTATTGCTTAAAATCTTGATGAGGAGCAATGGTGACTTTGTGAGGCGTCATATCGATAGGAGGAGCGGACGATCAAAAAAATAGCCAGATAGCATGAACGTGATGGGCGACATGCCTAGCGTAAGATCCGATGGATGGTGGCTAGGATGGCAAAAAAGGGCGGGAGCTTTATCGTCCGCTGTTTGCCTTAAAGGCGACAGCTAGCTTGGGTGGGATGATTCAAGTCTCAAGTTGATCAATTCTTTGATTCAGTTTATCCAGAATCGACTTCATCCCGGCAATCTCCGTAGGTCCGGCTTTATCACCACCGAGCATGCAGAGCAGAGTTTTGGGAATGTCCCGGGCCTTCTCCAAAAGCTTCTGGCCTTTTTTGCTGAGGATAATGATTTTCTTTCGACTGTCTTGCGGGTCACTCCCTACCTGAACGAGAGATTTTTCCTGAAGGTTTTTCACCAGTGTCGTGAGAAAACCCTTGTCCATAGAGGTCAGAGACGCCAACTGTCCCATGGACACGTGATCCTTTTCCCAAAGGCTAAGCATAAGGATATATTGGGGATAAGTTAAGCCCAAGGGCTCCAGCAAAGGCCGGTAAAGCCTCATGATGCCGTTCGAGGCAAGATAAAGCCTATAGCAAATTTGATTCTGAAGTTTGAGAAGTTCGTCGCTCATAGCCCTAAATATAGTTTGCATACAAACGGAATGCAAGTTATAAACTCCTTGGATAGTTTGTATGCAAACTATAATTATTTCGATAAAAATTCGCTAATAAAGGAGATTCACAATGGAAATTCGACTGAGCTCGGCTCAAAAAGCCTTCAAGATTCTGCTAGGGTTCATGCTGTTTATGGCTGGTATTGCCCACCTTACCTGGCGCCAAACGGAGTTTTTAGCCCAAGTACCGCCCTGGTTGCCAATGGATCCCAGTCTAGTGGTTCTGCTATCTGGTTTGGTTGAGATAGGCCTTGGTTTCAGTCTCATGTTTTTTCAGGGAACCAGGGGTGCTATGGTCGGGGTGGCGATGGCGATGTTTTTCATTGCGATTTTTCCGGGCAACATCTCCCAGTATGTCAATGGTATTAGTGCCTTTAACCTCGACACGGATCGCGCGCGACTGATCCGACTTTTCTTTCAACCCCTTTTGGTAGCTTGGGCCTTGTGGGCCAGTGGCGGCTGGACTTTGCTCCAAGAGAGGCGCAAGCTGCTCATGGCCTAATCGACAGCAGGCCCTGGCGAGCAAAACTTGGCGTTGGCAGGGCTTGGTGACTTTCGACTCCGTGGATCCCTTGCCTATAAAACTCTTCAACCCATGCGCAAGCCAATTCAATTTCGCAAAATATTATTGGCGTGTCTTAATTCTTTTGCGATCGGGCCGCTCTTCGTTCGCGATACGAAAAAATCAATTGAGAACGTTGGATCGACAAGATCCTGCATGGCCCTCGGCAAAGACCTGTTCCCGATTCAATTCACGATCAGACTGCGGAGCTTGCGCTCAAGACACCCTGAACACTGGTGACACTGGGGTTATCCATTCATTCGTGACGGTCATGGGTTTGAGGGCGGTCTGACGGAAAAGTAAGAACTTCGCCATTATGCCCACAATCTAACCGCCGAAAACCCAAGGGGTGAAGAAGCTTGTTCAGGCTGAGAAACTTGAGGCTTTCGTCATCCCAAGTCTGGGAGTGGGCATGCGTTTCCTATTCATTTTTATGTGGTGGCTGACGCCTTGGGCATTGGCTGAGCCTGTTGAGGTGAAGGATCTATCCCAGGCGCAAGTTCTCAATCTCAATGCTTTCACTCGGTACCTCATCGATCCT
>JBGSRE010000322.1:0-7940 GCA_041737755.1 Oligoflexus sp. | reverse complement strand
TGCCTTCTTCCACTCCCATGTTCTTGCCAAAGTCGATCAAAATCTTCTGATCAGCAATTGCGCCCTTGTTAAAGTTGGCACTGGATTCGTTGTATTGCTCTTCCAGAAGATTGCCTTTGGGATCGTATTTCACTGTTCCGCTGGCAATTTCCTTGATTTTGGCACCATCGGCATCCGTCACTTCCTTGCCATCCACCGTCGCATGCCATTCCCAACTTATTCCTTCATCATCAGCAATCCGGCGGAAGTAGGTGGTCATAGCATGCTTGGTGCCATGACTATCAAAGACATTAACTGTGGTTCCAAAGTTAGAGGTTTTCACCGGATTGTCGATATCAAATTCGCCTTCCAGAACCTCTTCCCTTGAATCCAAGTTAAGATTCATCACCACTTTGTCCGTCTGCTGGGGAGGAATATTGTTGGTGACGAGACGAATATCCGTCAGCTTGGTCGAGAGAACTCCATCATTATCAGCTTCATAACCTTGCAAGCGACCACCTGTCGGGTCTGAAAGGAATCCATCTTTATCAAAGTTGAAAGCGCCAACACGGGTATAGAATAGACCACCCGCTTCCTGCTTCTCACCTTTTGGATTATTGACGACAAAGAAGCCATTGCCCTGCACCGCTAAATCCGTCAAGCGATCCGTGACCGACAAACCACCCTGTGTTTGAATGGTACGAACCCGGCTCAAACGTGCACCACGACCGAGCTGGGATGTTCCAGCAGCACTACCAAGGTCCAGTGACAGCAAGTCATCAAACTCGACCCGATCGAATTTAAATCCCTTGGCGTTGGCATTTGCCAGGTTGTTCGCTACGACAGCCATGCTGTCAGACATAACGGACAAACCGGTAACCCCTGTGTAGAGCGACTGTGATATAGCCATAGATTCCCCTCTGGATAGCGATCTCACTCATGACGAGCTTCGATTCTTATTCAGATTAGCACGCAGATTCGGGTTGGGAGGATTGTTGAGAAAACACATACATCTAGGGATAAGCAGGCAGAAAGGTCCCGGCAAGTTCATACCGGGAAACGCCACGATCAAAGCAGGAAAGAGTATTCCAATTAGGCCATATACTTCAGTTTTTGCTGAGGATTTCCGGCCTCAACCTCCTGATTAACGCTCGCCTTGGGATGCGCGTCACCATTGGCTTGCAACCACTTCTTGTATTCGTCTGGCTGCAGTTTGGGCGAGGGAACTCCATCAGGACGAGGATTTTCTACGACATCCTGCCAGGCAGTATAGAGAGTCCGCAGCAGTGTTTCCACAGCCCTTAGACATTCGACATCATTGTTGATGTTGCCTTCAATCAGCTTATCTATCATGAACACATAGAGATTTTCCAAATCCACCGCAAGCTGACCGCCGAGCTTAAAGTCGAGAGTTGCCATCAGCTCCGAAAGGATGGCGGTAGCTTTGCTAATATACTTACCTTTTTCGGCAATCTTTTTTTCCAGCATAGCGACTTCCGCATGCTTCACGAACCGAATCGCTCCTTCATAGAGCATGAGTAAGACCTTTTCACGACTTGCTGTCGTTACATGGGTCTTTTGATAAGCCTTGTAGGGATTGTTCATCTTGAATCAGCTCCTTACTGGTTGTTGTTGTTACCATTATTCGCAGCAAACCGCTGCGCGACAAAATCACCTTGGGCTTTCAGTCCGGAGAGCGTCGTTTCCAGGCTGGTAAATCGCCTCTTGATCGATTCTTCTTTCCGAACCATATTCTGCTCTTTCCTGGCAATTCCTTCGTCCTGGTCTTTGATGATGTTGTCGAGAGCTCTGGTCCGACTCTTGAGAACCCCGTTTTGAGCATCCCTTAGTCCCTTCACCTGCTCAGCGAGTCGGGCGGCCAACCCCATCACATCCCGGTTGCGAATAAATAACTTGGCAACAGCTTCGTAATCTTCGGCAAGTGCCTGCTTAACTTTAGCCTCGTTGAAATCTAGATCACCCGTTTTCGGATTGGTCGTAATCCCAATATCAGCAATAGTCCGATATTTTCCGCCCGTAGCGATCGGGTCACCTAAACCGGATCGAAGGGTCCTCATGACGCCTTTAATTGTGGAATCGGCTGCTAGAATTCCGGCCCGACCCGTTTTGGGATCGACTTGGAACTGGCCATTGATGAACTTTGAAATCTCATTGTACTTTTGGACAAAATCCTGGATGGAGACAAAGGTTGCGTCCGCATCGTAGCTCACCGACACCTGCACCCTTGTTCCAGGTTCCGATCGCTTGACGTTGAAAACTACGCCATCAACCAGCTCCTTCAAACTATTCGTCTCATCCGTCACTGGAACGTCTTCAAAGAGAACATCCAGATTCCGTCCCACAACCTGTTCTTTGAATTCGAGGAAGGTCGTATCTTCGTCGATGCGTATGCGAGATTCCTTGCCGGATTTTTCACTTACGACCAAGAGCCGGTAGCCATCGGGTTGATACTTGGTATTGATAACCATGGCTTTGACGCCACCGTCGGCTTCATTGATCTTGTCCGCGACATCCTTGAGCGTCGATCCTGGTTCGATGATGATATCCAGGTCTTCCTCTGCCTCCCTTTCGATCACCATGTAACCGAAACCTACCGGCGTTTGATCCTTATCTGGAAATCCATAGGCCAACTGCTTTTCAGATTTAGCGAGACCTCTCACCTCAAATTCATAGCTGCCTGGAAGGGAAAATCCGGAAACGACGCCATCCAGAATATCGGGATGCGAGGATTCTAGCTTCATCTTATAGAAATCGGTCTTGGTTTTGAGTTTGTTGAGGGTCGTATCGAACCCATTGACCAAATCGACGAGCTTCTTGAATTCATCCCGTTCGGTGACAACCGCCTCTTTCCGTCTTTTGGCGCTCTCAATCGGGATCTTTTCAACCTCGATTAAACCCTCTACAATCTTAGGGTCGAACAGTCCTGTGGTCGCACCCGGCATGCTGCGTATTCCCATGAGCGTTCTCCCTTATTGACTGGAAATGGAAAAAGCTAATGACGCTGTACCATCCGAACAATCCTTCGCATTTTCAGCATCGAAACCAACTCTTGCAGACCTGCTTGCGACCTGATCCTTTGCCATTTCCTATCGAACAGGAATATCCGATTGTCTTGGCGCCAGAAGGTCGATCGTTCAGCTTCTGTCATGATTTCCAGAACCAACTCTGCTCCCACGCAAATCTATGGCCACGCAAGGTCTTAGATACCCTGGGCACGGAGCAATTCCCGGTCGGTCTGGTGGGCAATGTTGCCACGGATCCCCGATGGAGGGGGCATGGTCATATGCGCAGTCTATTGACTGCCGTTGAAGAAATCGCTCGAGAAAGCCAGTTGGAGGCTTTATTTTTGTGGAGCGACCTGAGTTCATTCTATCAGAAGCTTGGGTATCTGTCAGTGGGACAAGAATACCACTTTCATTTTCTGGAGTCCCGTCCAGCGAAAAAGAAAAAGACCCAGGCGCGCCTTATAAAAATGGCCGCCGCAGATCTCACCGATGCGATTTTGAAGAATATGCTCCGTACACGCTGTGAGGTTTCCCTCACCCTGAATCGAAGTTTGGAAGAATTTCGGCAATTGCTGAAAATTCCCTGGTTGGAACTCTACATTGCTTGGGAGTCGGGAGATATTGTTGCCTATACGCTCTTAGGCAAAGGCTACGATATGATGGGAGTCATCCACGAATGGGGCGCCGAGGATCCGATCTTTCTTTTGGATCTGATCCATTTTATCAGGCGAGAGAAATCTATGCCGCAATGCATGCTGCTAGCTCCAGCCGAGCTGGATCCGAGCTGGCATCAGGACCTTCTCGAAGAGGCATCTGCGGTCGAAGCTTTGCCAATGGCACTGGTTAAGGTGCTCCATGCAAGCCGATCGCGAGAAGAACTTCAGCATCTATTCATCTGGGGTTTGGATTCGATTTAAGTATTCTGCAAGAGCGTCAAGGCCATTTTAGGAATCGAGTTGGCCTGCTGAAGAATGGCAGTGCCCGCTTGCATCATGATATTATTTCGAGTGAGTTCGGATGTTTCCACAGCCACATCCACATCCTTGATTCGCGAATTCGCTGCGGTCAAGTTTTCTATGGATACGGACAGGTTACGAATACTTGATGTCAGACGGTTATCGATCGCACCCAGCTCGCCGCGGATGGACGAAACATCTTCAATGGCGGAGTCAACGATCTGTAAGCTGCGTTGGGCATTGACCTTGGTGTCAATAGATACCTCTTCAAGACCAAGCTTGTCAGAGTTGACGTCTGATTTGAACGCATCAAATGAAATCCGGTCGACGCCGAGCAGGTTGAGACCACCGGTATTGACCTGGAAATCCAAGGATCCACCCGTACCATCGAGGAGAACGGTGCCGTTGAATTCCGTCACGTTGGCGATTCGGTCCACTTCTTCTTTAAGGGACTGATATTCTTCATTGAGATAACGCCGTTCCTGTCCACCAATGGTGTCGGAAGCAGCCTGGACACCGAGTTCCCGGAGGCGGACCAGAATGTTCTGTATTTCTTCAAGACCACCTTCCGCGACCTGGATCAGCGAAATACCATCGGAGGCGTTGCGCTGCGCCTGAATCAGACCTCTGGTCTTGGCTCGCAATTTTTCAGAAATGGCCATGCCCGCAGCATCATCGCCTGCTTTGTTGATACGATAACCACTCGACAACCGTTCTAAGGAACGATCCAGTAACCTTCGAGTATTTACCATGTGTCTTTGAGCAGTGAGCGAAGAGACGTTGGTCGCGATGCGCAAACCCATGAGTTACCCTCCGAAGCACTCTGAAGGGAAGACCTTCGAGTGACGAACCTCTGCAATCCGCAAGAGCATAAACTTTCTATCACGATTGTCCGGGGAGACCGGAATCGTCTGACTGTCTCCAGACGGAGTCGAATCAGAATGAAAATGAAGGCTGCTCTTTTTTATTCTAGCATACGGACTCTTCAGCATTCAATGCAGGGCAATACTGTTTGACGGGGAAATGTTTGCCGGGCTCTTCCCAGAGGGAGCGGAAGAGCCGGTTCGGGGGACAAGGAACTACTGTAAGAAGGCCTTCATATCGTTAAGAAGGACTGGAATCTTGCTGGCATCGACCAGCACAGGAACCGGGAGCTTGGTCGTTTTGAGCCAATACTTTGCCGGATTTCCAGTATCTTCCAGGACCGACCAGGTATCGAGTTCCGCCCGATCGCTCTGTAGCTTCACCGTGAACTTGGCTTCCAGCTTGTTCAAAGCTTCGAGCTGTTCAGCGTCCGGATAGCCCTCTACCCGTAGTTTGAGAACTTTATCGATCCAGTTTCGAAAGGCTTCTGACGGTTTGTCCGCTTTACTTTCGGCAAACCAAACCATGTTTTCGCCCTGCCTTTTCCTCGTAAAGTTTTCGAGCTTCTTTTCAAAGCTGAGGCCCACCTGAGCCACATCGGCTTCCGTGAAACTGAAAGGCTTGACCATAGCCATCCGGGCTTTAGGTTTTTCCAAAAGGCTCATCACTTTGCGTTCAACGAGAAGGACCGTATTCTTGTCTTTATCCAAGACAAACACGTGAGGAGATTGAAAACTCCGTTTGCCCATCAATAGCTGAAAGACTTTGTCCTCACCATGATGAACTTCAAAAGTTCCGCTTGGTTTATCGAGCCCAAAATCAGCGAGGTTGAGCTTCGAACTCTCCCCGATAATTTTTTCAGCTTTAAAAGGGGTGAAGCCCGTTAGCAAATCGTTGATTTTATCGCCTACCAAATAACGGTCTTTGACCTCGATATCGTTGGGACCTTCCTTCTTCTTTTCAACTGAATCAATCCAATAGGCATCCTTTACGCTAGGATCTTTGCTCACGGTGACCGTCGAGGTTTCGTCGGTGTAAACGATTTTCTTGATGCTATCGCGGCTCAGACTCATCCATTCCTTGGCCGATGAATCGCCGTCCGAATTAGGGCGCGAGGCAAACCATGCAAAAGCCAGACAGGCAACCAAGAATAAAGCATAGGGAAGTATTCTTACTTTCATGCTCGGCCTCTCTTACGACGGTTAGCAATGAATCCCAGGCCCAGGATAAGGATTGGCACGATGTAGATCGATCCATGGAACACCAGAATATCGCGACCTTTCGAATGCTGAATCTTCACATCCTCTTCTGATTCCACGGCACCGGCTGTATTCATCCGATCGGTGAGCCAACGGAAGGCATCCAGAGACATCCATTGATTGCCGTTATAAAACAACGGTGGATCGGCCAGCATCGTGGAATCGGCTAGTACGATCACCCGAGCTTTTTTCCCTTCCGGGAGCAGCTTTTCTGCTGCGGCTGCCAATGGATAGGAAGCACGGACTTCGTCGGGGTCAAAATCGAAGTTCTTGTTCTTGTCGATATAAGTGCTGCGTAGGCTCATGATCGTGGCAACGGGCTGCCAGGTGTTCGGCCCATTATCGATGACGAGGTAACCGGAATTCAGAGCCAAAATATTCAGCTTTTCATCATTGCGAGTCAGGGTGGAAACCGACTCATGGGAACCGAAGATATTGGTATAGAGGAGGAGAAAGTCGAATTTCTGCCTAGTTGACCTCACATACTCCTTGTCGTTGGCAAGGCGATCCTTGCGAAACTGAATACCGACCTCGCTCAGCAGAGTCTGGATTTCATTTTGATCCTCGACGGGTACGACCTCGGCCTGTTCTCCCGTCGTTTCCACGTCAAGAGCCACCAAAAGCTTCCCGCCTTTTTTGAGATAATCCCGGAGCGTAGCCACTTCTTCTTTAGTGAAACCCGAAACCGGCCCTACGATCGCGACCGCTGCAGCATCTTCCGGAATAGCTGCGAAAAGACTGGGCAGCGATTTCGGGCTCAAGTTTTGAGAGCGAAGAATTGTTTCCAAATTCTTCAAAGAACGCATGGGAGTGCTGCGATCAATACCCCAGCCCATTTCACCATGTCTGGCGGTAAAATAGATGTTGCCCTGCTCGGACACCAGTTGCAAAAGAGCTTTCTGAAACTGACTATCCAGAGTACGCAGCTTCTTCCTAGCGTTTTCTAGCTTATCGCCCAGGTCGATGCGTTGTCTTTTGCTGTCTTTGGACAGGACGATTTGGCCATTTTTTGACACGCGGAATTCTTCCGCTTGAGCAGGATAGAAATCCTTGTCATAGAATTCGAGCTGCAGATTGCTGTTTTGCTTGGCCAGAATATCCAGATATTCTTTGACGAAGCCAGCGACCTCGCTATCTTTCGCAAAAAACACCCCTACTTTAATCGGATCTTTCAATCCCTCGACAATGCTGAGAGTGGACTCGCCAGGCTTGGTCGACTTGAAGTAGGACAGATCAAAGACCTTATCCTTTTTCGCAGCTCCGTAGTTGAGAGCACCCAATCCCATAAAAAGAAGACCAATACACAGCCAGATTTTGGCACTGTAAGCGAGCCGACCTGGTTCTGCATTTTCACCTTCACCATTGGCACGGTGACTCAGTTCCACACCGAGGCCCATGAATCCACCGAGCAGAATAAAGCTCAGCCAGAGGACGAGAAGAGCCTTGAGAGCAAAAGAATCAGGTCCTAACGCCGAGCCCAATCGCCACTTATAAAGGTAGAACAATCCAATCCCGGCAATAACCACCAGTTTCCAGCCTATCACCAGCTGCCAGGATTTTGCTTCAGCTTTAATCCCGGCCGCTTGCGACCGCCTGTAAAGCAAAAAGGTCCATAGTGGCGAGAGCAGAGCGACAAAGACTCCGAGAAGGACGGCATACTTATAGAAATCGTAAACTTTGAGATAGCGTTCGGCTATAAAAACAAAAGCTAAACCTGATAGAAGAAGAGGTATGCGCAGTGCGCTGAGTCCATTCATTAGCCTTGCAACCTCCGTGTCTCAAGGGATTTAATCGAGCATTCCAAAAAGAAGAACGTCAAGCTGAGGTAGAAAACCACATCACGCGTGTGGAGGACC